>CAJGCP010000025.1 GCA_904501885.1 uncultured Acetatifactor sp.
CTGAGTCAAGTAGTTAGTACCGAAGCAGAAGAAGTCTGACTCTGCAGCGATCTCATCAGCAGTCAAACATGCTCTGGGGATCTCTATCATAGTACCTACTTCGTACTCAAGTGCTACACCTGCAGCAGCGATTTCTGCATCTGCAGTATCTACTACAACCTTCTTAACAACCTTCAACTCTTTTACTTCACAGGTCAAAGGAATCATGATTTCAGGTTTTACCTTCCAATCAGCGTGCTTCTTCTGTACATTGATTGCTGCGCGGATAACAGCCTTGGTCTGCATCTTAGCAATTTCAGGATAAGTAACTGCCAAACGCAAGCCTCTGTGACCCATCATAGGGTTGAATTCGTGCAATCCGGTAATGATATTCTTGATAGCTTCTACGCTCTTGCCCTGAGCAGCTGCCAACTTCTCGATATCAGCCTCCTCAGTGGGAACAAACTCGTGGAGAGGCGGATCCAAGAAACGGATGGTAACAGGATTGCCTTCCAAAGCTTCGTACAACTCTTCGAAGTCGTTCTGCTGATAAGGCAGAATCTTCTCCAGTGCTGCTTCTCTCTCTTCTACAGTATCGGAACAAATCATCTCGCGGAATGCTGCGATTCTGTCTGCCTCAAAGAACATATGCTCTGTACGGCAAAGACCAATACCCTCTGCGCCAAGCTCGCGAGCCTTCTTTGCATCTGCGGGAGTATCTGCATTGGTACGAACCTTCAAAGTTCTGAACTTGTCAGCCCATGCCATAATTCTTCCAAACTCACCTGCGATGGTAGCATCAACAGTTGCAATCTGTCCGTCATAGATATTACCGGTGGAACCATCGATGGAAATATAATCTCCCTCGTTGAATACCTTACCTGCAAGAGTAAATTTCTTGTTTGCTTCGTCCATGATGATTTCGCCACATCCGGATACACAGCAGGTACCCATACCACGTGCAACTACTGCCGCATGGGAGGTCATACCACCACGAACAGTCAAGATACCCTGAGCAGCCTTCATACCGGAGATATCTTCAGGAGAGGTCTCCAGACGAACCAAAACTACCTTCTCACCTTTTTCAGCCCATGCCACGGCGTCGTCAGCGGTAAATACCACCTTACCACATGCAGCACCGGGAGAAGCGCCAAGGCCCTTGCCCATAGGAGTAGAAGCCTTCAATACCTTTGCATCAAACTGAGGATGAAGCAAAGTGTCAAGGTTACGAGGATCGATCATTGCTACTGCTTCTTCCTCGGTTCTCATACCTTCATCTACCAAATCACAAGCAATCTTAAGCGCTGCCTGTGCGGTTCTCTTACCATTTCTAGTCTGCAGCATGTAAAGTTTCTCGTTTTCTACGGTAAACTCCATATCCTGCATATCTCTGTAGTGGTTCTCAAGTCTTGCACAAATCTCTGTGAACTTTGCATATGCTGCAGGGAACTTCTCAGCCATCTGTGCGATAGGCATAGGAGTACGAACACCTGCAACCACGTCCTCGCCCTGTGCATTGGTCAGGAACTCACCCATCATCTTCTTCTCGCCGGTAGCGGGATCACGGGTAAATGCAACACCGGTACCACAGTTATCACCCATGTTACCGAATGCCATGGACTGTACGTTTACAGCGGTACCCCAAGAATAAGGGATATCGTTGTCACGACGATACACATTTGCACGAGGGTTATCCCAAGAACGGAATACCGCCTGGATAGCACCCATCAACTGAACCTTGGGATCGGTAGGGAAATCCTCGCCGATTTTAGCCTTGTATTCAGCCTTAAACTGTGCAGCCAATTCCTTCAAATCATCTGCGGTCAACTCAACGTCCTGAGTCACACCCTTCTTTTCCTTCATTTCGTCGATAAGTTCTTCGAAATATTTCTTACCAACTTCCATAACTACGTCAGAATACATCTGAATAAATCTTCTGTAGCAGTCCCAAGCCCAACGAGGGTTGCCGGACTTCGCAGCCATGGTATTTACAACTTCCTCATTCAAACCAAGGTTCAAAATGGTATCCATCATACCGGGCATAGATGCTCTCGCACCGGAACGAACGGAAACCAACAAAGGATTCTCCACATCGCCGAACTTCTTACCGGTGATTTCCTCCATCTTTACTACATACTCATTGATCTGCGCCTGAATCTCATCATTAATCTTGCGGCCGTCCTCATAATACTGGGTACATGCCTCAGTTGTGATGGTGAATCCCTGAGGAACCACATCAGCGCCGATAATCTTGGTCATTTCTGCTAAGTTTGCACCCTTACCACCAAGGAGGTTACGCATGGTTGCATCGCCTTCGCTAAACAAATAAACCCATTTTTTACTCATCTTTTTTCTTCCTTTCATATACTTAATTTCAATTATTAACAACTCAAAAACAATCCGACTTCCCTTTTTGCAAAAGTCGAACTGCTTTAACACCCGTATATTCTACCAACTAAATTAAAAAAAGGCAAGGATAAATTGACTTTTTTTTATCAATAGTATATGTTTTTGTACAAAATATTCGTTTTGTGCTAATTTATGGCCGTTTTTCGCATTATTCGTCTCCCTCTTAATGCCCCTTGCCAAAAATTGTTTTTTATGTATAATGAAATAGGTGTTTCATTCACATATTAAATAAGTAAAATGAGGTTATGAAATGATTAGTGCAAACAATGTCACATTACGTATCGGCAAAAAAGCATTGTTCGAGGATGTAAACATTAAATTTACAGAGGGCAACTGCTATGGTCTCATCGGTGCCAACGGCGCAGGCAAATCCACTTTCTTGAAGATTCTTTCAGGTGCATTGGAAACCACCAAGGGCGATATTGCCATCACCCCCGGCCAGCGTCTCTCCGTATTGGAGCAGGACCATTTCAAATATGACGATTTCATCGTTATGGACACCGTCATCATGGGTAACGAGCGTCTCTATCAGATTATGAAAGAAAAGGATGCCATCTATGCCAAGGAAGACTTCAGCGATGAGGATGGTATCCGCGCCAGCGAATTGGAAGCGGAATTTGCAGAGTTGGACGGTTGGGAAGCAGAATCCAATGCGGCTATGCTTTTGAACGGTTTGGGCATCGGCACCGAGTACCACTACTCTCTTATGAAGGATATGGACGGCAATATCAAAGTGAAGGTACTGCTTGCAAAAGCATTGTTCGGCAATCCCGACATTCTGCTTTTGGACGAGCCTACCAACCACTTGGATTTGGATGCTATTGCCTGGTTAGAGGAGTTTTTGATTGATTTTGAAAATACTGTTATCGTGGTATCCCACGACCGTTATTTCTTAAATAAGGTTTGTACCCATACCGCAGACATCGACTACGGCAAGATTCAGCTCTATGCCGGCAACTACGATTTCTGGTATGAGTCCAGCCAGTTGCTGATCAAGCAGATGAAGGAAGCCAACAAGAAGAAGGAAGAAAAGATCAAGGAACTGCAGGAGTTCATCTCCCGCTTCTCCGCAAATGCTTCCAAGTCCAAGCAAGCAACAAGCCGTAAGCGTGCTTTGGAAAAAATCGAGTTGGACGAAATTAAGCCTTCCAGCAGAAAATATCCTTATATTGATTTTCGTCCTGATCGCGAAATCGGAAACGAGGTTCTCACAGTAGAACATCTTTCCAAAACTATCAATGGCGAGAAAGTATTAGACGACATCTCCTTTATCATCGGCCGCGAGGATAAGGTTGCTTTCGTAGGTAGCCACGAATTAGCGAAAACCACGTTGTTCCAGATTCTCATGGGCGAGATGGAACCCGATGAAGGAACCTACAAATGGGGTGTTACCACTTCACAGGCGTATTTCCCCAAGGACAATACCGCCGAATTTAACAACGACTACACCATCACCGATTGGCTCACCGGCTACTCTCCCATCAAGGATGCTACTTATGTACGAGGTTTCCTGGGACGTATGCTTTTCCCGGGCGAAGACGGCGTAAAGAAAGTAAAAGTACTCTCCGGTGGTGAAAAAGTTCGCTGTCTGTTGTCCAAGATGATGATCAGCGGTGCCAACTGTTTGATTTTGGACGAGCCTACCAACCACTTGGATATGGAGTCCATCACCGCACTGAACAATGGTTTGATCAAATTCCCCGGCGTGGCATTATTCTCCTGCCATGACCACCAGTTTGTACAAACCACTGCCAACCGCATCATGGAACTTCTTCCCGGTGGAGGCTTGATTGACAAGATTACCACTTACGACGAATACCTGGCAAGCGATGAGATGGCAAGAAAGCGTACTGTGTATACCGCTCGTAAGGAAGAGGAAGAGATTTAGAATATCTCCTCGTCAAGGAATTGAATTTTGTTCAAATTTACAGCCTCGCAGATTAGCGAGGCTGTTGTTATTTCCACTGGATTTTATTTTTATCTCGTTATATTGTTCTTGATTTTCGAACATACGTTTGTTATAATATTCTTAGGTGCTACCATAACGGTAGGCGGTTAGTCTTCTACGGAGGACTGTGACCTCCGATTACATAGAAATTCCCGATTCTTTCGGTGAAAATCTTACGAAAGGAGGGATGCTAATGTTGACTATTGAAAGTCTGATTACAGTTATAAGCTTATGCTTATCTGTTTTCGGGCTCGGATATACCATCGGAAGCAGTAAAGCACAAAAATAGCCGCCCACGTCTGGTAAACTAAGCGGCATTTTTGTCAAACTATTTTATTTAGGCTAACCGTCTATCGGTAGCACCTTTTCATCTATAGAATAACATCCTGTAGGATTGGTGTCAAATGATTTTTTTAATTCAAAAAGGGCAAACCCGCAGGTTTATCCTTGTACTATCAAATATCTGCCATCGCCGATATCGAACACCTCTGACGCTTCCAAAATCTCATCCTCATCGGCGCCTTCCATGTCGATACCTTCTTCTTCAAAAAACTCAATCACTTCCTCCAGCGAGTCCACTACCACTGCCATACAATCCTCTAAAAATTCTGCTGCCTCGTCTAATGTTTCGGCAACATTTTCAGGAAATAGTTGCAATTGATTCTCCAAGAAACACTCCAATACTTCATCATCAAACTCATGCATAATGACTGCCTCCTTTGAACTAAGTATGTATCTTACACCCAAATCATAATATGCACTATATGCTCTGTCAAGTAGTATTGCATAGAAGGAATTATTTGGCTGATTTATCCAATGTAATTGAGGACCTCTAATGGATGACCGACGATAACATCCGCACCATGTTCTTCTAACTCATCGCGCTTGCGGAATCCCCATAGGGCACCGATGGTAAATGACCCCAGCGCTTTGCCGGTCAGCATATCGGTACCGGTGTCTCCTAAGTATAAGGTGTCCTGGGGCGCAATTCCAAACTTTTCTAAGATACGTATGCCACCTTCGGGATTTGGTTTGATTGCCACACCTTCCATCTGACCTTGAATAATATCAAAGCAATCCTTACCGAACAAATCCTCTACCACACGAATGGTTTCTGCATGGGGCTTATTGGAAAGCACCGCCAGTTTCAAGCCTCGTGCTCTCAATGCCGCTAACAATTCCACAATGCCCTCATAGGGTTTTACCTGATACATGCAGTTGTCCTTGAAAATCTCCCGATAGGCCTGATAAGCCGCTTCGAAATGCACTAGTTCCGCATCTCCTCCTGCAAGCAGGGCTCTCTTAATCAGATTTGCCGCGCCATCGCCGATGAAGTAATAATACTGTTCCACTTCAAAAGGGCCAAATCCAACCGTAGCAAGGGCCTGGTCTGCGCAATATTTAATGCTATGTATGGAATCGGAAAGAGTTCCGTCCAGGTCAAAAATCATTGTTTTCTTCATAGTTAAACCCACTCTTTTATCTCTTGATAAAGTCTTCCCACAGGAAGTCCTACTACATTATTGTAATCCCCGTTGATGCCTGCAATGTAACGGGCACAGAAGCCTTGGATACCGTATGCCCCTGCTTTGTCCATGCAATCAAGCGTGGCTACATATTCTGAAATTTCCTCTTCGCTCATGGCAAAGAAGGTCACATCCGTCTTCTCATGGAAGGTCTTCACGCCTGCTGCCGTGATTACACTCACCCCGGTATACACCGCATGAGTTTTACCTGCCAGCATACGAAGCATCACCTTAGCGTCCTCCACATCCTTGGGCTTTCCTAGGATGCTATCTCCTATAGCCACTACTGTGTCTGCGCCGATCACCATGTATGAATCCCTTACACTGCTCTCTGACGTTACCGGTTTACTGTATTTCTCAGTTTCCTTACATGCAACATCAGACACCAATTCCTCATACACTGCCTGTGCTTTTTGTAAAGACAACTCCTCTACCACTTCTGACGGGCGGGTAGTTGTCACCACTTCCTCCACGTTACTGACTTTAATTTCAAATTCTAATCCAATCTGCGAAAGTAGTTCCCGTCTTCTGGGAGACGCAGATGCCAAAATGATTTTCATGCCTATTTCCCCAACAAATAATCAATAAACTGCTGTGCCGTTCTACCGGTTCTGCCGCCATGGCTCAGTTCCCACTTGTTTGCCTCTAAAAGCAGTTCTTCCTGGCCCATGTCAATGCCGTTTCTCTGCGCCAACGCAACCACAATCTGGTCAAACTCTTTTTTAGTAGGAGCACCAAAATAAATAGACACACCAAATCTTGCTACCAGAGACAACTTCTCCTGCACAGTATCTCCTGTGTGCATATCTTCACGGATTTCTTCCTTATCGCTGAAGTTCTCTCTGATAAGATGGCGACGATTAGACGTAGCATAAATCAGCACATTGTTTGGTTTCTTCTCCAAACCACCCTCAATGACCGCCTTCAGATATTTATACTCAATTTCAAATTCTTCGAAACTCAAATCATCCATGTAAATGATGAATTTGTAATTACGATTCTTAATCTGACTGATCACATCATTCAAATCCTTAAACTGGTGCTTATAGATTTCAATGATACGCAAGCCCTGGTCATAGTATTGGTTGGCAATTGCCTTGATACAGGAAGATTTTCCCGTGCCTGCATCTCCATAAAGCAGGCAGTTGTTTGCCTTCTTGCCCTTCACAAAAGCATCTGTATTGTCGGTCAGTTTCTTTTTCGGAATCTCATACCCCACCAAATCATCTAATTTCACATGAGCAATGTTCAGAATCGGTTTGATATGTACACCATTTTCATCCCGTTCCACACGGAAAGATTTATGCAACCCCAGTTTCCCCACACCATACTCTTTGTAGAATTGCGTTAGGGTATCCTTCATCTCCTGTGGCGTATGATCCTGGCAGAACTTTTCTGCCAGTTCACAAATACGGGTGCAAATTCTGGTGTTGTACACTTTGCTCTCCGCAAAACTGCTCTGATAGTTTTCAATCAAAGCATACTCTGCTATCCCCAATTCCTCACACATGGGCGCAAAATCATAATCATAGAATTCCTTGAAAATCTCAATGTCATGTAACACTGCAGTATTGATGGTGCCATCTATGGCGCCTCGGATTTCGCAGCCAAGGCTATAACTATTCTCGTTATTTACCAACAGATTCGCCAGATAGCAATGCCACAGATTTCCGTGAAACCCATATACACCTGCCAAATCAATGAGACGGTGAATGCAATCATACATCAGTTCACGCGTGCCTTCTGCCGCAAGATCATCGTCCTCCTCATCCCAGCCGCGATTCACAGCATTTCTATACATTTGACTTTCCCGATCATAATCCATCAACCGACACATATCGTGCAACAGCTGTCCGTCTTCAAACTTTCTGTATACGATTAATTCTTGTTCTCTCATTTGCTTTTCCTCTGACGCTTTTGGATTCGCGTTCTTAGCCGTTCTTTCCTTTTGTCCTGTACTTCTAACTCTGTAGTGTCTGAAGCAGTTCCGCCACGGTCTTATGCAGAATAGGATGCCTAAAATTAGGCGCGATCTCTGCCATAGGCTTCAGCACAAACTCCCGATTTGCCATATCCACATGGGGGATGATTAATCGGTCACTTTCATATACCAATTTATCATAAAAAACAATATCCAAATCTAAAGTTCTGGGACCCCAGCGAAGCTCCCTCTTCCGGTCCGCTGCCGCCTCTATGATATGTAGTTCATCTAACAACTGTTCCGGGGCTAAGACTGTCTTAATCTTGATGGCACCGTTTACAAAATCATCCTGTTCCACTCCCCCATAGGGTTTTGTGGTAGTCAGGGTGGAAACTTTTTCCACTCGCATCAAAGGGTGTTTATCTAATTCACTAACTGCATTCCTGATATAAGCCTCTTTGTCCCCCATATTGGACCCTACAGACAAATATACTTCATGCCACTGTCTATGCACTTTCACAGACACACAGCCAAAGGGCAATCCGATGGGTGCATGAGGTTTGCGGATTTCTAAGTCCACCCCCGTCACCATGGGATAGTTACATAGCAATTCACCACTCAGTTTCTCACATACAGATTCCAACAATTGAAAAGTATTTTCCTGCATCCAGGCGGTGATAAAATGACACACTTCTCCATAGTTGACAGTTTTACTTAAATCATCTGCTTGCCCCGCCTTGCTCACATCCACATACAGGGTGGCATTCACATAGAAGTTCTGCCCGTTTTCCGTCTCCTCCGGAAACACACCATGATGTGCAAACACTTCCAATTCCTCTATTCTGATTTCATCCAATGGCAATGTAGAATACATGCTTATTCTCCCCGTCTCAAAATCGCCTCCGCCATACGGATGGCTCTGACGTTTTCTTTGATATCGTGAACTCTCACAAACATACACCCCTTCATCACCGCCAGTACGGTGGTGGCCAAGGTACCTTCTAATCTCTCTTCCACAGGCAAATCAAGTGCTTGTCCAATCACAGATTTTCGACTGCAACCCAAAAGTAGCGGATACCCTAACACGTGCAGTTCCTGCAGACGGTCCAATACTTCTATATTCTGTTCATAATTCTTTGCAAATCCAATGCCGGGATCTAAAATAATCCTATCTTCCCCAATGCCTGCGCTCTCCGCCAAATGCACCGTGTGTGCTAAATCTGCCGCCACATCCTGCATGAAGTTTTCATATATAGCACTCATACGATTGTGCATCAGACAACAGGCTACGTTTTCCCCGGCAATCACTTGTGCCATCCGGGGATCATACTGTAGACCCCAGATATCGTTAATCATATCTGCTCCTGCCAGGATTCCCTGCTTCGCCACTTGGGGCTCATAGGTATCCAGCGATAGCGGAATGTCAAAGCGCTGCTTGATAGCTTCCAATATAGGACAAACTCTATCTAATTCCTCTGCCACCGGAATCTGCTCATATCCCGGACGTGTGGACTGTCCTCCCACATCGATTAAGTCTACGCCTTCAGAAATCATTTCTTCCACGCGATATAGGGCGGCATCTTTTCCAATCCACTTTCCACCATCAGAAAAAGAATCCGGCGTGACATTCAGGATGCCACAGACATAAGTATGTCCTGTTGTGGAAAATTCTTTATTTCCAATTTTCACAGTCGCATCCTCCTTCCGAATTCTATCTAAGATCATATCCAAATCATATGAATTCCTTTATACTCAGTACTTTAAACTTTGATTCTTTTTGGCATCATCCCAGTTGCACTTATCTTTGGCTGCGCATGCATAGCAAGCTCTGCTGGCTTTGTCGGCCCGGTACAGAAGTTCTGCCATGGTTTTGCTTTCAGCACAATATGCTTCTGCTGATGGGAAGCAATCCTGTCCGGATGCTTTCTTCTCCCCCCGGTGTCCTTTAATAGCCTCTACTATCCTTTGGATCTCCTCTGCGGTAAATCCACATTCTTCTAAAATAAAAGGGGCAATCTGTGCGCTTGCCACCTCATGAGGAATTCCTTTTTTATATTGCAGGTGACGACCAATATCATGCAGTAACGCTGCTCCATAATACAAGGGCAATTCCACCTGATAATTCTCTTCTGCCATCATAATCCGTCCGATTCTGGCCACATTCAGCAGATGTTCTAAATCATGCTTGCAAAAGATTCTGTCCTGTTCTGCAACTCGATTGGCTTCCATGTGCTCCACAAACAACGGGTGATGGATAATCCTGTCTATTCGTTCCATATATTTTCCTACATATTCAACATCTGAAAGAATCGATTCTGCAACTCGTCATTTCCTTCAAACATACCTCGGGTAGCGATACTTACCGTCTTACTGCCGGGCTTCTTAATGCCGCGCATGGTCATACACAAATGTTCTGCTTCCACAACAACCATCACACCTCGTGGTGCCAAATGCTCCATCATGGCATCTGCAATCTGTCCGGTCATCTGCTCCTGAATCTGCAGCCTCTTGGCAAACACTTCCACGGTGCGGGCCAACTTACTCAATCCCACCACCTTGCCATCGGGAATATACGCAATATGTGCCTTGCCGTAGAAAGGCATCAAATGGTGTTCGCACATAGAGTAAAAGACGATATCCTTTTCCAACACCATCTCGTCATTATCCACAGTAAATGTCTTGGACAAATGCTCCTTGGCACTTTCCTCCATGCCGCCACAAATTTCTTCATACATTCTGGCAATGCGGTCGGGCGTCTCTACCAAGCCTTCTCTATTCAAATCCTCGCCGATACCCTCTAAAAGGAGTTTCACGGCTTCTTTAATTTTTTCTTGATTTACCATTTCTTTTTGCTTCCTTTCCTACTGCTGAAGCTTTGATATCCATCAAACGGCCCAAAAAGGACAGGGAACCAAAGGCAATAATCACTGTCTGTTTATCTGCCAACAAACCACTGATTTCCACCGCTTCCTCCAGGCTGTCCACCGCTGTCACAGATGGATGTACCTTGGCTATCGCCGCCGCTAAATCATAGGCCGGCAATGCCCTTGCATTTCCGGGTGGGGTCACGGTCAGGATATGCTCTGCATACTTGTGGGTATGGGCAATGACCTTTTCATATTCCTTATCCCCTAACACTCCCATTATATAGATAATTCTCTTATTTGTAAAATAGAATTCAATGCTTTCTGCCAAACGTCTTGCAGCATCTTCATTATGGGCGCCGTCCACAATAAATAGCGGCTGTTTTGCCACCACACTAAAGCGTCCCGGCCACTTCACGGAAGCAAATCCTTTGCGGATCTTTTCTTCTTTCACGGGATATCCCTTCTCCGCCAAAGCCTCTAAGACCTTCCACGCCAGCAGGGCATTTTCTAACTGATACTTTCCTGCCAAGGAAATCTCGATTTTTTTGTGTTTCCCATAATCAAAGGACTGCTTATCCAGACCATATTTGGGATTTTTGATATCTGTGGTGTCTGCTATGATATACTCCCGCACTGCTCTGCCAATAACTTCCATCACCTCCGGCTGCTGCTTTGCACTCACCACTGCACAGCCAGGCTTAATGATGCCTGCTTTTTCAACCGCAATTTTTTCAAGGCTATCCCCCAAATATTGCATATGGTCCATACTGATAGAAGTGAGCACTGCAACCAGCGTGTTTTCCACGATATTGGTGGCGTCTAACCTACCACCCATACCGGTCTCCATCACCACCAAATCACATTTCTTTTCCTTGAAATACAAAAAGCCCATCACCGTTTCTATCTCAAAGGGTGTCGGGTGGGGCAAGCCTGCTGCCACCATCTCCTCACAGACCACTTTGATACGTTCAGTCAATTCCCCCAGTGCCTTGCGGGTAATCATCTTATCATCCACTTGAATACGCTCTCTGTATTCAAAAATCACAGGGGAAATGTACCGTCCTACACGATAGCCACCATGCTTTAAGGCATTCGAAACAAAGGCAGAGACGGAGCCCTTGCCATTGGTACCTGCAATATGTATGAACTTCAATTCCTTTTGTGGATTTCCCAAGCGCGCACAAAGTTCCCTGATGCTGTCCAGCCCAGGTACAATGCCGTATTTCGATGCTTCTTTAATCCACTCTAATGCTTCGTTTTCTTTCATCATAATGTCATTTCCTATTTCCCTATTTTGCCATGGAACTATATGGGAATTATTATAATGCAAAACCATCCTTTATGCAAAACAAACTTGAAGAAACACTTGAAACAAACGCCCCATCATGATATGATAGTAAAAATGCGAAAAGCACAAGTTACGTGCAAAAAGGAGGTTTCACATGACGGCAAAAGAATGTATTACAGGACGCAGAAGTATCCGTAAATTTGATGACCGTCCCGTTCCTCATGATTTGCTGGAACAGGTGATTGAGACCGCATCCTATGCACCCAGTTGGAAACACACCCAGATTACACGTTATATTGCAGTTGAAGGCGAGAAGAAAAATGCATTGGCAAAACTCACCTCCATCTATCCCGGCAATGGCGTAATTATGGAAAACGCTCCCATGGTAGTAGCTGTTACTATCATCAAAGGACGCAGTGGTTACGAAAGAGATGGCTCCTTCTCCACTCCCAAGGGCGACAGATGGCAGATGTTTGATGCCGGTGTGGCCAGCGAGGCTTTTTGTCTGGCAGCTTATGAGCAGGGCCTTGGCACCGTGATTATGGGATTGTTTGATGAGAAAGAAATTTGTGAATTGTTAGAGATTCCTGAGGACAGAGAACTTGTCGCTCTGATTCCCGTTGGTTTCCCCGCCGAAAGCCCTGTTGCTCCCAAGCGCAAGGCTGTTTCCGATTTATTGACATATCAATCGTAAATTGAAGTCGAAGGTTTTCCTTCGACTTTTTTGCAGGATATTGCCGATGAAAACAGACACACGAAATATTCTGCATATAATATAGAATTTTAACGAAAAGAGGAAGAACATGAGACATTTAATGAGTCCCCTTGATTTTACAACAGATGAGTTGGACAAACTGTTTGACTTGGCAAACGAAATAGAAGCCAATCCGACGAAATACGCTCACGCATGCGATGGAAAAATATTGGCCACCTGCTTCTATGAGCCCAGCACCAGAACACGCTTAAGTTTTGAATCTGCCATGACACGATTGGGCGGACGGGTCATCGGCTTTTCCGATGCTAACTCCTCTTCCGCAGCAAAAGGCGAAAGCGTATCTGATACCATTCGGGTCATCTCCTGCTACGCAGACATCTGTGCTATGAGACATCCCAAGGAAGGTGCTCCCATGGTGGCTGCAGAACGTTCCGGCATCCCGGTTATCAACGCAGGCGACGGTGGACATCAGCACCCCACACAAACTTTGACTGATTTGCTGACCATCCGCACACTCAAAGGCAGACTCAACAACTTCACCATTGGACTATGTGGCGACCTGAAATTCGGTCGAACAGTACACTCCCTGATTCACGCACTGTCCCGCTACGAAAACATCAACTTTGTATTCATTTCCCCTGAGGAATTGCGGGTGCCCGACTATATCATCGAACTGTTGAAAGAGAAAAATATTCCCTTTGAAGAAGTAGTTCGGTTGGACGAAGTACTTCCCTCCTTGGATATGCTCTACATGACCCGCGTACAGAAGGAACGCTTCTTCAACGAAGAAGACTATATCCGTCTGAAAGACTTCTACATACTGAATACAGAAAAAATGCAACTTGCCAAAGAGGATATGCTGGTGCTTCATCCTCTCCCCAGAGTCAATGAAATTTCCGTAGAAATTGATGATGATCCCAGAGCCGCTTATTTCAAGCAGGCACAATATGGCGTATATGTCCGTATGGCTTTGATTTTAACCCTACTTGGACTGGCATAAGGCAGTATCGCAGGACTCTAAAAACAAAGAGAACCATATTACAGACAATCGCTAATATGTAATAAAGAGAGGACAATTTTATGTTAAATGTAGGAAAAATTGAAGAAGGCTTTGTACTGGACCATATCAAAGCGGGAAAGAGTTTAGATATTTACGAACATCTGGGATTGGATAAGCCCGACATCACGGTGGCAATCATCAAAAATGCAAGAAGTGCCAAAATGGGCAAGAAAGACATCCTGAAAGTAGAATGTGATATCAACCTTTTGGATTTGGACGTTCTGGCATTCATTGACCACAGCATCACCGTGAATGTAATTAAGAACGGAAAGATTGTGGAAAAGAAAATTCTGGAGTTACCCAGGCAAATCAAAAATGTCATCAAATGCCATAACCCCAGATGCATCACTTCCATCGAGCAGGAACTGCCCCATATCTTCTATCTGGCAGATCCTGAGAAAGAAGTATACCGTTGTAAATACTGTGAAGAAAAATATATGGAGAAGGCCAAATAAGCCTTCTCCATTTTTTAGTTACCGCACTCCACACTAATCTGATTAAAGATACCCATAATATCCTCTGTCTTCATGGTCTTCTTCTCTTCACCGGACTTATCTAAAATCACATTGCCGTCATGCATCATAATCAATCGGCTGCCATATTCAACAGCATAGCGCAAGTTATGTGTTACCATAATAGTGGTAACCTTTTTTTCGCGCACGATTTTGTCTGTTAGTTCCATAATGATTTCAGCAGTTTTAGGGTCCAGCGCTGCCGTGTGTTCATCCAAAATCAAAAAGTCGATGGGTGTCATGGTAGCCATCAAGAGTGCCAAAGCCTGGCGCTGTCCACCGGACAGGGAACCCACCTGCACATGGAGTTTATCTTCCAGCCCAAGATTTAAGGGCCGCAACATATCTTGATACTCTTTGATTTTTGCCTTGTTCACACCCTTCAACAGTCCATAAGATTTTCCCTTGTTGTCTGCGATAGAAAGATTCTCCAAAATGGTCATGGAAGGGCAAGTACCTTTGGACGGATCCTGATACACTCTGCCTATCTTCCTATGACGGATGAAATCCTTCTGCTTTTGGATGTTCTGGCCGTTGACAATAATCTCGCCATCGTCCACAGGGATACTGCCGCAAATGATATTCAACATGGAAGTTTTACCGGAGCCGTTACTGCCCACCACGGACACAAACTCGCCCTCTTCCACCTGAAAGTTAAATCCATCAAAGAGGCACATTTCGTTGACAGAACCGGAGTTATAATATTTGCTGATATTTTTCAATGTAAGCATTATTTCTCCTCCTTCTGTTCAGCAGTCATAATCGCTTCCACTTTCTTGTCCGCCACCTTCACCGCCTTATGTGCACTGTTTTTGTCTGCACTGACCACCAGAATGATGAGGAATAGAACGGACGTAATCAGTTTGATGGCATTGGGCTCTACGCCGGTATACATCGCCAAAGCCACACATCCCTTGTAAAGGATTGCACCGATGACCACACTGGCAGTAATCTTCAAGAACGTAATCTTCTTAAACAAACTGCTACCGATGATAACACTGGCCAAACCAATCACTACCGCACCGGTACCGATGGAAATCTCAAAGTATCTCTGCTGTTGTACATAGATAGCTCCACTGAGAGCCACCAAACCATTGGCAATGGAAAGACCTACAATTTTCACAAGTCCCTTATCCACGCCCAAACTGGTCACAATCGTATCATTGTCGCCCACTGCACGGAGTAGGAATCCGGATTTGGTGCTCATGTACCAATCCAGAAGCCCCTTTACCAATATGGTGATAAGGAACAACAATATCACTGTGCCATAAGGACGAATTGCCTCCGGTAATATCTCGGTCATCAACTGATTATTAAAGATGGTTTTCTTATTAAAAATCGCCACATAACCGGCACCGGCTACCCACAAATTGATGGTGTAGAGGCCGGTCATCATAATGATACCGGACAACAAGTCGCGTACTTTTAATTTTACATGAATTAAGCCCGTACAGACACCGATGATAGCACCTCCCACAAAGGAGATGGGCAGAGATGCCCAGGCGGGCACATCCGCTCCTATCAATGCCACGGTCAAGGCTGCTCCAAAGGGAAAACTGCTGTCCACGGTTAAATCCGGAAAATCCAATATTTTATATGTGATATAAACACCCAGAGCCAAGATACCATAAATCATACCCTGCTCTAATACACTTAAAATCAGTGCCATATAAAACCCTCACTTCGTCTATGTTTCCGGGGCAGATTTGCCCCAGCCCCTATTATTCTACGATAATATCGTTAAATACTTCCAATGCATCATCGGTATAGTTGTCAGGGAAGGACAATCCTAAATTGCTTGCTGCTTTGGTGTTGATAAACAAGCTGGGCTCATCGATGATTTCAAATGCCATCTCAGAAGCCTTTGCCTCGCCCTTCAGCACCTTCGCTGCCATAGCACCGGTCTGCTTTCCAAGTTCAAAATATTCCAATCCCATAGATGCCACACATCCACTCTTTACCTGCTCCACTTCGGAACCAAATACAGGGATGGCTGCATTGTTTGCTTCTGCCAAAACTGTCTGCAACGCACTAACCACGGTGTTGTCCGTCAGGTTGGTCAAGCAATCTACCTTAGACATAATGTTTGCCGCCGCCAATGCCACCTCGGAAACTGCAGTTACGCCGGTGGTTACAATCTCAAAACCATACTTCGGAGCCAGTTCTTCATACTTTGCAATACTGCTGATGGAATTGGGCTCGCTGGTGGTATAAATGATACCAATCTTAGTTGCTTCAGGCAGAATCTCACGAATCATCTGAAGCTGTGCTTCCACTGCCAATGCATCGGAAGTACCTGTGATTTCTCCTACGCTACTGCCATCTGCATTTGCCAAACCTGCTTCCACAGGATCCGTTACTGCTGTGTAAATCACGGGAATATTAGCACCCATTGCTGCATTGTATGCTGTCATCGCGCTGGGAGTTGCTATGGCACAAATCAAATCCACCTTCTTGGTTACAAAATTGCTTGCTGCCAGACCTGCAGTACCTGCCTCTGCCTGCGCATTCACATATTCAATTGTCAGGTTATCCCCCTCTACAATACCTGCCTCTGCCAAGCCTGCCAGGAAGCCTTCTCTACAGTTATCCAAAGAAGGATGTACTGCAAACTGGGAAATACCGATGGTGTAGGAGTCCTTTGCTCCACTCACCGCATCACCGGATGCATCCGTTGCTCCGGCACCACATCCAACCAGGGATACCAGTGCAAGGGTTGCTGCCATCATTGCTGCTAAAATTCTTTTTTTCATTGTCTTTTCCTCCAAAATGAAATATTTAAAAAGTATAAATTCCTGTAAGACTAAGGAAGAATCTTATTTCCATTCATAAGAATTTCTATGAATAAAAAAAGTCCCAAATGCGTACTACTACACATTTGAGACGGTGATTACTTATCATCGCGGTGCCACTCAAATTGACTTGGATGTCCACTTATTCCGAATACTATCATATCCGTCGGCTTGATAACGGGTCCGAATCCCGCCGACGCCTAACATCACTGCTCGGGCCGGCCTCGAAAGTCCATTCAACAAAAGCTCCTATATCGCCATCCCACCGCCGGCGACTCTCTGTAATACTCACTTAAGTCTACTACTCTTTCTCACAGGTTTTACTTTTTCTATATCATATTACTTTTCTATGGATAATGCAAGCACATTTTTAAGCTTTTTATTGACTTATTGTAACGTTACAATATAATTGCCATGTTTTCCAGATTATATTGTGTTTTATTTCTTATTTTGTTACAATGATTTTTGGAGGTATCAAACATGTCTATATTTTACGATATTTCGAGCAGAAACAGTAACGATAGTTTTTCCGTTCATACGCATCTGCACGATAACTATGAAATCAATTTCATGCTAACCGAGGGCGTTGAGATTACGGTGGAAGATCAAACATTTGTTTCCCAGAAGGGAACCGTCTGTCTCTTTCCCCCTTACTCTCTGCATGAGGTAATCTCTCACAAAAAAATATATCGACGATATGTTCTCAATTTTAATGATTTGCAAATAACCCAAGCCTGTGGCGCACTGGAACCAATTATCTCAGCCTTTAAAAAACCTCACGCGCCACTGATTTCTCTTTCTGAAGAGGATACCGAGACACTGATAAACCTTTTTGATGCAGCGCTGGACGCAAGTATTTCTGACTCCCCGTATGATGATTATAAGAAAATCAGAGCATTGGGAGATATCCTACACTTCTTGGTGCCACTTTTGAAGGAAAAAAGCTTATGCTCGCCACAGAACAGAAATGAAATCGTTAATATATTGACCTATATCAACGCACATTTGCATGAAAACATTACCGTAGACAGCATTTCTAAACACTTTGGTGTAAATAGTGCAACCCTTTGGCGTCTGTTCAAAAAATATGTCGTGCTGTCCCCCAAGGAATATATTCTACGGGCACGTATCGGCGTAGCTTCAAACCTTTTGATAAATGGTTCTTCCATATCTGACGCCGCTCAAAAATCAGGATTTAATTCCTACTCACATTTCGTCCGTGCCTTTACACAACATATGGGAATTACTCCGAACCAGTATGCAAAGCGTGAATCACACATAACAATCACTCTAAAGTAAATGGACATGCATTATGAAAATAATGTAAAAAAGACAATGTAAAAAGGCCCTGCTTTCGCAAGGCCTTTGTTTATTGATATACCGCTATTTCTATTGCCAATTTCCCTTTTCTGGTTTCCCTCGGTTCTCCTGTTACTGTAAACTTGCCAAATCCTCTGGAGTTTACAGTATCGCCCACTTTCAAAAGTTTCGAATTATTTTCACACAGGCGGCCGTTCACATAGACTTTGCCGGCTACGAAAAGGGCGAGGCTTTTTTCGCGGGATAAATTGTAAGTTTTTGCCAGCACCGCGTCCACCCGCAGACCACTGACTTGAACCGATACCACCTTCGGTTCTTCTTCCGGGATGTCCGTCACATTTTCTGTAACAGAGCACCTCACATGCGTATGTTTCACCTGATGCAAGTTCTCACAGATAAACTCTGCAATGGATTCCAGGCAAAACAGATAGGCTTCCTTCTCTCCCACCTTGATATCCCCTAAGGTGCTTCTTTCTATGCCAAGATTCATCAAGGCTCCTAGGAAATCTCTATGAGTTAAGTCATCTGCAAACTTTTGTTGCAGGGGACTAATATGTATGCACACAACAGGGAAGGGAACCTCATATCCCAAGTCTTCTGCTTTTCCGAAGCGCGCTACCACGCGTGTGGCATTTTCCATCCCACCATACAGAGCAAATCCTGCATGACGCACATCTGCCTCACATTGCCAGAAGGTATCCTGTTCGGAGAGCCCCAAAAAGGAGGTAAAAGTATAAATCCCCTGATTGTAGGATTTGTCTGCCAGCTCCCGAAATCTATTCTTTAGTTGTTGTGTATCTTTATCAAACAAAACTAATAACCTCTTCCTTCGGCGCCTTGGTTTTAACCACGCTAATGGCGTGAAGTACGGGTCCCTGTCCTTTGTAGCCTTCCCAGAATTCTCTGGTAACCGTGGCTGTAACCTTCACCCATTCTCTTTGCTTCAGGCTTCCTGCGGCTGCGTATTTACACACATATCCCAAGAAAGCCATATCATCCGCACAACAAGTCATCGCCATTCTGCCGGGTACGAAGCAGTCTTTAGGTCCATTCTCAGGCAGTAAAACTTGCGCCACAAAAGAAATCTTCTTACCTAGGTAACGGTCCAAATGATCCATGGAGTCTAGGAACCAGATGCCGTATCCCTGACTATCCAGTTCTATAATATCCTGATTGATATCGTAGGGCAAATCTTCCTCAAAGATTTCGTCGATTTCACCGTTGCTGTCCTCAAACACAATTTCCGCAGCGGCATTTACCGCTTTGATATTGCGCCTGTAATTGCCAAGTTGTTCTCTGGCATCATCGCAACGATTGAAGATAATCAACTCTGATTTGCGCACCATTTCTGCCAGAAGAGATCGCATATTGGTGTAATACATAGGAAATGTAGAAGCATCAATGGTTGTAATCTGCTGCTCTATCTTCCAATACCAGGGCAATTTGATATTTTTATAATTCCACATGCCATTGAACTCAATGATAATACGCTCCGGTTTATGCTTTTTCTCCAATTCAGTCAATGCAGTAGCGTTGAAGTCTGCTTCATCATCAATCACTTCCATGACTGTATTGGTCTTAGCTAGAAGTTCTGCCTCGTATTCAACTTCGCCTTCTTCGCATGCGATCAACAGGGTTTTGCCCTTAATGCGAAAATAAGGCTGGGACAAAGTGTATCGAATAAACTCTGTCTTTCCACTCTCTAAAAATCCATTGATTACATATACCGGTTTCATAGGAATACCCCTTTTATTTCAATCAATCCATACATCTCTGATCCCATATCGGGTATTAAAACAGTTCGTCCAACTTCTCTTCCTTCAGGTTGGCACCAATCACGCAGAACTTTCCTGTCACCTGGGGATTGCCCTTCCTGATTTCATGCTCTGCAGGCACATAGTCAAAATAAATCCAAGTGCCATCTTCTGCAGGCACCATGCCCTTGGCGCGCAGAACTGTACCATACTCGCCACTGTCCAACGCCTCCAAAATCTCTGCAATCTGACTTTCGCTAAACTTCTTGGGTGTCTCTTTTCCCCAACTGGTAAACACCTCATCCGCATGATGGTGCCCATGGTCATGTCCACAGCAGCACTCACCGTCCTCGTGGTGATGGTGATGCTCGTGATGATCATGGTCGTGCCCGCAGCAACACTCGCCGTCTTCATGATGATGGTGCTCGTGATGGTCATGATGATGCCCGCAGCAACATTCGCCGTCTTCGTGGTGATGATGGTGCTCGTGATGGTGGTGTTCCTCCACCTCAGATATCATAGTCTCCAGCGTATCCTTGCCCTCGATGGTCTCCAGAATCATACCGCCTTCCAAATCCATCAAGGGAGTGGTAATGATGGTGGCCTTTGCATTATGCTGGCGAATCATTTCTACGCATTCTTCCAGTTTTGCAGAAGACACCTTGTCTGTACGGCTTAAGATCACTGTGCCGGCATGCTCAATCTGATTGAGGAAGAACTCTCCGAAATTTTTGATGTACATTTTTGCCTTGGAAGCATCTACCACAGTTACCGCGCTGTTTACCTGCACGGAGGCTTCTTCCGCCACACCTTCTACCGCCTTTAATACATCTGATAGTTTACCCACGCCGGAGGGCTCAATCAGAATTCTGTCCGGTGTATAGGTATCAATCACTTCCTTCAAGGAGGTGCCAAAGTCGCCAACCAAAGAGCAACAAATACATCCGGAATTCATTTCCTTTATTTCGATGCCGGACGCCTCCAGGAAACCGCCGTCAATTCCAATCTCACCGAATTCATTCTCTATGAGAACCGTCTTGGTCCCCTGCAGCGCTTCCTGCAACAGTTTTTTAATCAGGGTAGTTTTACCTGCGCCTAAAAATCCGGAAATCACATCAATCTTAATCATCTCAATCAAACCTCTTTCCTACATAAAATCCATGTTTTCTGCGAATTTTATTTATTCACTATACTTAATACGATACACCCTCTTTAAGGAATCGTTCACTCTCTCTTCTGAAATGGTTCCATCTAGAATCGCCGCCAGCACACCTGCATAGGCCTTCTCAAAACTTTCCGGCATCAGTAACATATCACACCCCGCCTTCAACGCCATCACGGCAGCCTCGTCAGAGCCATAATATGTAGAAATCGCTCCCATATTCAATGCATCGGAAATAACCACACCATTATATTTCATTTCTATACGCAAAATATCGGTAATCAATTTCTTAGAAAACACGCAGGGCTCATCATTTCCCGTCAAATTCGGTGCAGATATATGTCCTACCATAATCATCTGCGTACCCGCCTCCATACCTGCCTGGAACACTTTGAATTCATTGGCACCAAACTCGTGAAGTTCTCTTTGGGTAGTTGCCATTCCATCATGGGTGTCCTGGGTGGTACAACCGATACCGGGAAAATGCTTTAAGCAGGAAGTCACACCCATTTCATCCATTCCCAACATCATAGAAGTAACATAAGTGGATGCCGTAGCCGCATCTGAACTATAGGCACGGTCTTTCATCACACTCTTTTCCACATTGCTGATATCTGCAACAGGTGCAAAATTCAAATTGAAGCCGTATTTTACCAGGTTCTCGCCGATGGTTTTACCTGCCTGATAAGCTTTGTCCACATCACCGGCAGCGCCAATTTTAGCCGCACTATCCACTTTAGGTCCAATTCCTGCCTTTGCCAAACGGGATACCTCTCCGCCTTCCTCATCCACTGCGATAAATAGGGGATACTTTGCGTAGGAAACCGTTTTGGAAATCAATTCTTCCAATTGGGAAGCAGACTTCATATTCTTCTGGAAATAGATAATGCCTCCCACGGGATACTTCTCCAATGCTTCCTTGGTCTTGTCCCCCGCCTGTGTGGCTGCATCCACGCCTGTCAAGGCTTCCGGGGTCACAATGAACAATCCTGCCACCTTTTCTTCCAAAGTCATGGCTGCGATTTTTTCTTCCAATGTCTTATCAAACACTTCTTCCGGACTTGGGGTGGGTGTGCCAAGCATAGGCTCCATCGTGGGCAAAGCTTCTTCTGAGCCCAACATCTCATCAATTTTTTCCTGACTGTGCAGGAGTTCTTCCTGCTGCATATTACGGAATAAAATCATACCAAATACGGTGACTGCCGTGAGAACAACTAGCAATAGCACCATCGTCAAATAGGCTTTCCGTTGACTTTTTTTGCGCCTGAGCCTTCTGTTTTCTCTTTTTTCCTGTTCTAAAAGTTGATTCTCGTCCATACCATTTTCCTTTACACATAATCGATTCTATCATATCCTATTTTTGTCATCTTTACAAGATAAACCAAAGTGATTTCTGCAAATACAAATCAAAGTGATTTCTGCAAATAAAAAAGGTCAAAAAACAAGAGAGCGCACCGATCAAATTCAATCAACACGCCCTCTTCAGACTATGTGGTCCAATGGTTCAACCTCTCTTTCTTTAGTTTGTTCACCAATCCTTTTCTCTTCCATTCTTCCTTTGTGCTTTTCCACTTTTTCTTTTGTACGCGGTACCGTAGTGCCCTGACTTTTTCTCCTCAGTGTGTCGCTACTTTTTCTTCTGTGTACTGGGCTGTTTCTCTCTCCTCGTCTCGATTTGATTGGCTTATTTCTTTGTCTGCTGTACCTTATTCAGTTGTACTTTGGAAGAGTTTTGTTTTTCTCTCTCTCTTTGTGTCTTCATTATATGACATGAAAAAACATTTGTCAACATGTTTTCTGAAAATTTATTGTTTTTCTTTAATTATTTACATTATTTTCCAATACACTGCATATTTTCTGCAATATCTTGTGTGTAGATATTTATTTACATAGATCTTTCCTATACCGCAAAGGCGACACACCGTACTTATTTTTGAAGAGATGAACAAAATAGCTTACATCTCGAAAGCCCACATCGTAAGTTATCTCGGTAACAGATTTATCTGTGTTTAACAGAATCCTTCTTGCATCCTCTAATTTCAGATGATTACAATATTCCCTGACAGACATCCCAGATGATTTCTTAAACATATGGCTGATGCTCGACTTACTCCTACCCAAATATTTGCTTACTTCCTCCAATGTCGTATTTGTGTGATATTCGTTCAAGTACTGCAACATTAGATTGTATTCACTTCCGCCATTTTCCACACATTTTACAAAAAACTGCTCCACCATGCTGCACAGCGGTGGAACCAGAACTTCACACAATTCTACCGGTATCTCTTTCTCCTCTTTATACCCGCTGACTGCCACAAATCCCACCATATTACCGTTCTCGAAAATTGGGCCTATAAATTCACAAACTCCCGCATGACATTTTCTACAAAATCCGGCCTGCCTTTGGCTGGTCAAAATGTTTTTTTGTGACAGCATGCACTTTGATTTCATCTCCGTTGTACTCTTCACATTCATACAATACGGATTTGCATGCGAATTATATTTCAACAAGATCGGCAAATACTGCGATGGAATGTGTTCTAACCTCCCCCCACTGAAATGAATCGACGTATTCAATTTGCATTGCTTATTCAAGTAATTAATATATGCATTAATATTTTGTAAAAGCCGTTCCATCATTCTCTCCCTTTATGTAATCGTCTATTTTGCATTTTCTTTATATTTTTCGTGTTTAAATCACAAGTTTTCTGATTAATATTATGATAAATTATAAATATATTTATGTTTTAAGTCAAGGTCAACACAACGACCGGTGCTTGAAGGAAAGGAGCATATTTATGTTAACGAAAAATCACTTGAATTGTGATCTATGTGTTATAGGCGGTGGCATGTCAGGAATCGCAGCTGCCATTGCTGCCGCAAGAGAAGGGGCAAAGGTTGTGCTTATGCACGAAAGACCGGTTCTCGGCGGTAATGCTTCTTCCGAAATCCGCATGTGGATATGCGGTTCCCACGGAGAAAACAATCGTGAAACCGGTATTTTGGAAGAAATCGCTTTGGAAAATCTCTATCGTAACCCAACCAAAAGCTACGCAATCTGGGATACTGTTCTCTATGACTTTGTACGCAGGGAAGAAAATATCACCCTACTATTGAACTGTACATGTATGGATGCCACAGTGGAAAAAGGAAGTTTCCCTCATAATAGAGACACCCGCATCAAAACCATAACCGGGTACCAAATGACGACTCAATCATTCTATGAAGTAGAAGCTGCGTTTTTCTGCGATAGCTCCGGTGACAGTATTCTGGCCCCCTTGTGTGGTGCAAACTTCCGCATGGGACGCGAAGATGAATCCTCTGCTGAATGCGGAGAGTCTATGGCACTGTCCGACAGTATGACAATGGGCATGTCCTGTCTCCCTTATGGACGCGAAACCTCTCAACCGGTTCCGTTTATTGCACCGGATTGGAGCACCAAGATTACAGATGAGGATTTCGAAAACCGCCGCAAACCAAACCTATATGATGACGCAGAAAACTTCTGGTGTTTGGAATTAGGTGGCGACCAGGACACCATTGGGGACACCGAAAATATCCGTGATAGATTAGTGGCTCTTGCTTTAGGCACTTGGGATTATATTAAAAACTCCGGCAAATACAATGCCGACAACTGGGATTTGGAATTTCTGGGTTTTCTTCCCGGAAAACGCGAGTCTCGTAGAATGTGTGGGGAATACATGTTGAAGAAAGATGAAATTCTGTCAAACCATGTATTCGAGGATGAAATTGCCTTCGGCGGTTGGCCAATTGACGACCACTTCCCGGGCGGCTTCTATCACCGCGGGAAAACCAATCATACATTCAGGACACCTGCACCTTATTCCATACCTTACCGCACGCTTTACTCTAAAAATGTAAGCAATTTGTTCTTCGCAGGAAGAAACATCAGCGCGACCCATATTGCTATGAGTAGCACCCGCGTCATGGCTACCTGTGCTATTTTAGGCGAGGCAGTAGGAAAAGCGGCTTCTATTGCTGCAAAATACCACCTCACTCCCCACGATGTCTACCTGCAGCAATTGGAGCTTCTACAGGAACTGCTTTTAAACGAAGACTGCTTCCTCCCCTCTAAAACGCGACGAATATCTGCCGAGTGCCGCAATGCTTCTCTCCGACTTTTAGGAGGCTCCCGCACCCAGGCAGCATTCTCTCATGACACCTTGGATACGCTTCGAAACGGACAGGACCG
The DNA here is from genome assembly GCA_904501885.1 of uncultured Acetatifactor sp. GTDB lineage: Bacteria > Bacillota > Clostridia > Lachnospirales > Lachnospiraceae > Acetatifactor. The sequence goes on from CAJGCP010000025.1 coordinate 25,467, forward strand.
TGCCCACAAAATTTATCATACCGAGGAGGCGGACAACTATTGCTATATTCCACTTCACTCTAAGATCAGTTATGAATTCGAAAAAACCTTTGTCTCCTCCGTACACTTGGTATTTGATAGCGATCTAAACCGCAACACATTGCCCGGGTCAATATGTGAACGCACCCATTCCACCCGTGCCAACCGAATGCTGAATAGTCCCATCATGCATATGCCGCAAACATTATGCAAATCATTTCTGCTGATAGGAGAACTAGATGGACAGAGAGTTGAACTTATGCATGTAACAAACAACCGTAAACGTGCCTACCATTTAGAGATAAACAAACCTCTCGACAAACTGATACTCGTACCTACCGAAACATGGGGCGACAAAAAAGAGACTGTAATAATTTCATTCGACTTTAATTAACGAAAATCGCTGCAAGCAGTACAACTTGCAGCGATTTTTATGATAGGTGCTTTTACATACTTAATCATTTTTTAGTTCTTTGTTCCAAATGCTTCTCTCATTCTCCTTACGGCCTCTACAATATTTTCATATCGGGAAGCATAGCAAATTCTTAAAAAGCCTTCGCCGCCGGGGCCAAAGGCAGAACCGGGAGAAGTGACAACATGACATTTTTCTAAAATCATTTCTGCGCATTCCACGGAACTCATACCAAATCCCGTGATATTGGGGAAGACATAAAATGCTCCTTTAGGCATGTTGCAGGTGAATCCGGGAATAGAATTTAATCCCTCCACTATATAACGGCGGTTTTTGTCGTACTCCTTCACCATTTGCTCCACGTCCGGCATACCATGGTATAAAGCCTCCACAGCTGCCAATTGTAAGGGTTCACTAACACTGGCTATCATATTTTCATGCAGTTTAATCAGGTTTTCGATAATATGCTCATTGGCACATATGTATCCCACTCTAAATCCGGTCATTGCATAGGTTTTAGACAGGCTATTGATAGTCAGCACATAATCCTCAAGACCTTCGAACGAAGCCAAACTGGTCTGTCTAAAGCCATCATATACCAAATGTTCATATGGTTCGTCAGCAATCACAAAAATTTTATGCTTTTTTACTAACTCGGCAATTTTTTCAAGGTCATCTCTGTCCAGCACTCCACCGGTGGGGTTGGAAGGAGAATTGATGATCACCAGCTTCGTCTTATCCGTAATCAACGGCTCGATTAAATCCGCCGTCATCTTGAAATTATTCTTCTCGGACACTTGGCAATACACGGTCTTCGCATTGACCATGTCAATCTGTCCTCTGTAATCCGGCCAGTTCGGTCCCTGAATGATTACCTCGTCCCCGGGATTTACCAGTGTAACCATGGCCAACATCAAAGCCTGCGTCGCTCCTGCCGTTACAATCAGATTTTTATCCGGATCACATTTGATATTATTTTCTTTTTCCAATTTCCATGCGATAGCATCGCGTAATTCTTTGATACCTGCGTTTGGCGTATACTTCGTCTTGCCATCAGCAAGTCCTTTGATGCCTGCTTCGATAATATAATCCGGTGTTTTGAATCCGGGTTCTCCAAGAGTTAAGTTAATGGCATCGGGATATTTTTTTGCCAATTCAAACATCCTTCTAATCCCGCTTGGCTGAGCGTTTTGTGCTGCCGTACTTAATTGAATATTCATCTCATTTCCTCCGACTGATTAATATATGCGATAAATGCCGCAATCGCGGACTTCATCCCCGCTTCGTCAATACAAAAATCATTTCTATGTAAGGGAGCCGTACAGCCTGTCGCTTCGTTTCTCGTTCCGAATCGGAATAAAAGCCCCGGCACTTCCGTCAAATACCAACCAAAATCCTCACTGGTCATTCTCTGTTCTATCTCTACCAACGGAATTCGAGAATCTTTTGTGGACTTACGAAACTTTTCTGCGATTGTCGAGTCATTGTTAACAGGTCCTGTACTCATGCGCCAATCAATTTCTACACTCCCGCCATAGGCATTTGCGATGTCGTCACATATTTGCCGCACCTGTGCCATAACACGATCTGCAAAATCCATATCAAAAAATCGGAATGAAATGTCCATCTCACATAAGTCTGCAATCACGTTATGGACATGGCCACCACAAAAACGGCCAACGGACCAAATATAATCTGCTTTCCCCGCTTCCTTTACCACCATGTTTTTCAACTTCCCATACGCTTCTTGGGCCATTGCGATGGCATCCACTCCACTCTTCGGCTCTGTTGCATGAGAAGTCTTTCCGTGGAAGCTAATCGTAATTGGTATACATGCTGCCATACAGGCGCCGTCACAAACTCCTATCACACCGCTTTCCAAACTATTGTCACAGTGTGTACAAAGCACTTCTTCCACATTCTCCATAACCCCTTGGTCCACCATCATTTTGGCTCCGCTGATGGCTCCTTCCTCGCTGGGCTGGAAAATAAATCTCACCTTATGTGGTAAAACATTTTCATGTTCCTTTAGAAATTTCGCCACGGCCAGCAATACCGCCATATGACTATCATGTCCACAGGCATGCATACAGCCCGGATGTAAAGAGCAATACGGGAGATTTGTTTTTTCTTCAACCGGCAATGCGTCCATATCCGCACGTAATGCAACAATTTTTTCTCCTCGGCCAATCTCACCCACAATACTACCGGTGCCATATTCTTCCGTACAAGGAATTCCCATCTTTCGCAATTCATCTGACACAATTTTTACAGTTTTAGGCAAATCGAATCCCACCTCAGGAAACTGGTGTAGGAGACGTCGTATTTGTACCGAATATTCATATAATTCCTGTAATTTTTGTTCCGTCATCATCTTGCCTTCTTCCTCTCTAAGAACTTCCCCCGCCTTTCTCCAAAAAGGTGGTGACGGAAAAAGACCTTTCCGCCACCAAAGAGGAGTAAAAAAATGTTATTCGTAAAACAAGTTAGTCCCACGGTAATACGGGTTGTGTAGATTCCTCCGAAGAATCCGGTGCGGTACTACTTCCCTCACTTACCGTGATCACATCCTCTGTTACAAAAAGCAGGACTTCCAGCACCGGGGTTGTATATATCTCTTTTCTCATAAATCTGTTCCCCTCTTAGTCTGTTGTGCCGACATATGCCTCTGCTGCTTCGTTGTATCTGTACATCGCAGTTACTACTTTTTTCAGTTTTACAGTTTTATCGTCTGTATCAGTGGATTGTAGTTTGCGACTAATGTATGTAAACGGACTATACTCCATGGTAAGAATGGTTTTGTCGCCCTGCTTCACGACAATTCTATAATTGTCGTCTAACTTATCAGGGGTGATGTTTCTAATATCAAAATAATCAACTTCATAAAAGTCAACTCGGGTTTCGTCAGAAGCGATCGGGGTATCTTCGCTTTCGTTTAAGTTATATGCTTCAAATGAAAAGTCACTCATCTTATACTTCTCATTTGTTTCCGCGTTCTTTTCACCAAGATTGAATCCGAAGCGCAATGCCGTTTCTTCAAATAGTACCAAAGTCGTGCCTATAAGTTCTATCTCACCATTCGGTGCAGGTGAGGGCGACTGTTTCGGATATTTATTTTTCAATTCCTCAAACTTAGAATTTTCCAAATCGGTGGGTTCTTCTACACCATCCATCGCTACTCCATCAAAATAAAGTTGTGACATAGAACCATACTGCATGGTCGCTTTCAGTATATTAATAAGTTCGTTATTCTTTTCGCCTTCCGCTTTGCCTTCCTGATCTGAAAGCTGGTCGTCCAGATAAGACTTCACAGAAACGGAATACTCTTCAAATTCGCAAACGGGTTCCGCACTGTCTTTCTTGTACAATTTTGGAACAATTGTTTCACTCATCTCAGAAGCGAATACCTTGCACTGGTAGTAAATTCCATTTTCATTTTCATAAATGTGAGATTCACTAACCTTAGCGTCTGTTCCTGTGCCAAGTGTAAACTTCATTACATATTCGCTGTTGATTTCATCCACTGAAAGTTCCTCTGCGAAATCCATATAGAAATTCACGCCGATAGCCTCGCCCAAAACAACGCTTCTGCCTGCCACTTTGATTCCATAGTCAGGAGGCAATACAGGGTCGGGAGACGCTGTAGGTACAGGCGTTGCTGTAGGCTCCGGCGTTGCTGTAGGTTCCGGTGTCGCTGTAGGTGCAGGCGTTGCCAGAGGATCTGCCTCGGTAGTGTAGATCTTCACATTATCCAGATACAGACTGGAATCAACATCCGCTGTCTCTAAGGGTGCGGTGATGAGGAATGCTCCAACCACTTCCGTGTCTAGATACAGACCACCGGACCATACCGTGTCATGGAACACGATGGTACAAGTCTTGTTCGCTCTGTCTATTACCCACTTCAATTTGTAGAACGTACACTCCGTTGAAGTGGCTACCCTGTTTGCCTCGTATGCCATACTGCTGTGATACAGATGGTTTGCATCTGCTCCACCCAAATAGGCATAGCGTACAGGGAGAACAAATGTGGACTGCTTAGAAGGGGATAACCCAAATCCCTTCGTCTTGAA
>CAJGCP010000026.1 GCA_904501885.1 uncultured Acetatifactor sp.
TCATTCTGTGTTAAATTCATAGTGAAACCTCCTGTTGGTTAAAGTGTTTTTATTCATCCGGCCAAGATGAACACCTTAATCTTACATCGAGGTTTCTTTTTATTCAATTGGCGTTATTTCTGAATTACAGGAATGCTCCTTATCTATATATGAGCTATTTAATATAATTTTTCTCTATCCTATCACTGGTTATACATCCTCGGAACTCTCGCTGATATACTACAGGTCACTTCTCCACTTACACTTTCGCCAAACACACTTAATTCCTGTGCAGAAACCGTGTTTACACCATCCGTTCCCAAAAGTATAACCTCGTCTCCAATTTTCACATCAGGAACGTCGGTAACATCTATCAAAAGATAATCCATTGCGACCCTGCCTACAACTCTCACTCTCTTTCCGTTAATCAAAACATGAGTTTTGTTTGAATACGCACGCCTATAACCATCCGCATAACCACACGTAACCATTGCAATTCTCATAGGTCTCTCAGCATAAAAGATACATCCATAGCTGACAGCATCACCGGGATATATTTCTTCGATTTGTGCAATGAAGCTTACCCACTTCATAGCGATTTTAAGCCCAAGGGAAGAAACGCTTTCGTCACTGTAACTCATCCCAAGAGGCAGCATTCCCAGCCTTACCATATCCAGTTGGTATTCAAGATGTACAAGACTTCCTCCCGTGGAAGTGCAGTGCTTTATTCCAAGCGGCAGATTTTCCGCTTCCATTTCCCTGCATGCCTCGATAAATCTGTCGAATTGCATTTTGGTAAATTCAAGCTCCCATTCTGCTTTACCTTCTCCGCAAGCAAAGTGTGTGTATACTCCCGTAAAATCAAGATTTTTAAGGCCATAAATTTCTTTTATTTGTATCATAGCACTATCTTTATCACGCCAACGGATTCCACTACGGTTCAGACCAGTATCAATTTTAAGCTGACATTGTGCACTATTCCCTGTATTTCCAAGAAGGTCGGACAATTTCTTTGCATAAGAAAGACTTCCTACAGTAAATGTAAGATTATTTCTTGCTGCAGTTTCCATAAGTCCTTCGGGAACGGGACCAAAGATAAGAATAGGTTTTTTACTTTGTTTTCTGATTTTTAGTCCTTCCTCAACCGTTGCTACCGCATAGTAATCCGTAAAGGTTTCGTACGCAGGCACAACCCCTTCAATACCATGTCCGTAAGCATCGGCTTTGAGCACTGACATTATTTTCTTTCCGGGAAATACGTTCTTTGCTATTTGTCCGTTATGTTTTATGTTATCAAGGCTTATATGGGCATAAGTTCTGTACCTATTCAATCTCTCCATATCATCACTTCCTGTTCTTGTATAAATATTTTCCAGCAAAAATCCCTGTAGGCTCATTATCTTCCAGTGTCAGCTTACCGCCTATGTAAAGTTGATGGATACCTACGTTTGGCTTAAACGGATCCATAAAATCTGCTTTATCCATGATTGTGTCATAGTCAAAGAGTACCAGATCCGCATCATAACCGACCTGAATTCGTCCTTTGCCAGGTAACGAATATCTTTCTGCCGGCATGGAAGTAATTCTCCTGATACCTTCCTCCCGTGATAGAATTTTTCTTTCACGGATATAACGACCCAGGTATCTTGGGAAGGTGCCGAAAGCACGGGGATGTCCCAAATCATCGCCTATTCTGTAAATTCCGTCTGAACCTACCATACAACGAGGATGCTTGAAAATCATCTCGAGGTTTTCCTCGCACATTCCGAAACGGCATTCAAAAATATCGCTATTATTTTCTTTTAATAAATGTATTACAACATCAAAAGGCTCCATGCCGAGCTCTTTAGCAACTTCTACATAGGTTTTTCCTATTGCCCAAGGTGTATTAGGTGCTTTTACAATAAGAAAGTTTTCAAGACCAACGTAATATATGCTGTTGTCCCATGACGGGTCGTTAACCTCAAAAATTTCATGTCTGATTGCATTAACTACCGCTTCGTTTTCAAGACTCTTTGTAAATGCCTCACGGCCGGAGGATAAAAACTGTGGTGGGATAACACTGAGCGTGGTTGTTGAAACTGCAGTGTACGGATAGGCGTCAAGCGTTATATCACAGCCTTTATTTATAGCCTCGTCCAACACGGAAAGTGCTTTTTCACATCTTTCCCAAAACACCTTGCCAACGCATTTGAAATGCGAAATATTAACAGGTCCTTTTGACGCTTTTGCAATCTCGATACACTCATGCACACTGTCGAAAAGTCCCATGGATTCCGAACGTGAATGGGTTGTATACATACCGCCGTTTTCTGCAGCCGTTTTTGCAAGTTGAATAAGCTCATTCGTATCGGAATAAATTCCGGGTACATAGGAAAGTCCGGTTGATATTCCGGCACTGCCCATCTGCATTTCAGAGATTAGTTTTTCCTGCATTTTTTTAATCTGTGCATCAGTAGCCTTATCGGGCGAAGTTCCCATTACGCCTCCGCGAAGAGGACCATGTCCCGTAAAATAGTGCTGATTAGGACCCACTTCAAGCGAATCAATCACATTTATCAATGCTTGCATATTTGGAAAAAATTTGCTTATTCCTGCACTCACGCTTCTGCGTATATCATCCGTCATTGTGTCAGAGTCCGGCATTACTGAGTTACCGCATTGCCCTGCTATTTCAGTTGTAACGCCCATTCTCAGTACGTGAAGTCTGTTTGGATCCTGTACTATTTCCCAGTCACTATGGCTGTGAACATCAATAAATCCCGGTGAAAGAGACAGCCCCTGTGCATCCTTTATTTCTTTCGCACAGACATCCTCGTTTCCCACATAGGCAATCTTCCCATCCACAACAGCCACATTACCATAAAAGGGAGCATTGCCGCTACCGTCATATATCAGGGCATTTTTTATCAGCAAATCATACATCGTAATACCACCTTTCAATATCACTTCTTTGATCTAAATGCCTTCCTCATCCTTCTTACTGCTTCCACTATATTTTCATAACGGAATGCATAGCAGATTCGGATAAAGCCTTCTACCATATAACGGCGATATTTATCATATTCCTTCACCATCATCTCCACATCCGGCATGCCATGGTACAGTGCTTCTGCTGCCGCCAGCTGCAGTGGTTCGTTGACACTTGCGATCATGTTTTTATGAAGCTTGATCAAGTTCTCAATAATATGCTCGCTTCAAAAAGTTGCCTTTTTTAGACAGTTTGGTGAAGTATGCCTTTTTATGGTTTTCCTCTACTTTCTTTCACACTATTACTCTTATAGACTTGACTTTTAATAGTTAGTCTTTTCAACACGAATGAGCATTTTCACAAAATACCATTCTTATTTTTTCTAATGCATTTTCTCTTCCGCCATGATACAATGAACTCAAATAACGGAAGGGGGGCCACTCCTATGTCTAAGGAAATCATTTCATACAACTTTAGTGACCCAAATATTTGTATCTATAATTTGGAAATTTCCAATTCACCACAAAGGCATTATCGCGGGGAGCATTTCCACAAGGAAGCGGAAATTTTATTAGTGTTAGAAGGGGAAATCCTCCTTCGTACTTACAACACCGAGATGATGCTTCGCTCCGGGCAGTCGGCTTTCATCGGCAGAAACATAATCCACACCATATTACCCACTTCTCAAAAAGCCAATATATTGATTCTTCAGGCTCCTCTGTCCGAAATAGAGGAAAACGTGGAAGCCCCTTCACTGGACGTTTCTTTGACACAATATATTTTGGAAAACCAGCCTGCAAACTTCCGTGCCTTCCCGGAGGAGGGTAATGCATTTTCCGATATTCTCTACAAAATCAACGAAGAGTTGAACGGAAAATCCAGCTATTACGAAGCTTACATCAAAGCCTATATACATCTTTTGACTGCCTTCTTAAAAAGATCAGGTCTGATTCATAAGCCTATTGCAGGCAAGAACGGACAATCTTTCGAAAAGCTGAACAGGATTTCTGAATACATCACAGAAAACCATGACCAGAAAATATCTTTAGCCGACTTAGAAATTGAAATTAAATATAACAAATTTTACATCTGCAAGCTATTTAAGACCAATTTGAATACCACATTTACCGAATACCTGAACTATGTCAGATGTAAACACGCAGAGCGATTGCTATTCTCTACGGAAAAAAAGATTTCCGAGATTGCAACTGAAGTCGGATTTTCTTCCACCCAAAGCTTTATCAAGGTATTCAAAGCCTTTTACAACCATACACCCTTGAAATATAAATCCATCTATCATTCCAATGATGGCACTGGAGGTCCTGCGGGTCTCATTTAAGATTCCACCTCCGGCTTAATCCTTATTCTGTAAACATATTATTGATATTTTGAACGGTTTCGCGCACCAATTGTTCGCCACCTACATGGCCTGTTAATCCACTGGAAATAAATGCACTGTAATGTCCGCCCTTTTCGGCTTTTTCTGTAGGGAGATACCCTTCTGAACCATTGGCCAGCTGAATCAGGAAGGTCTGCTCTGCGAGACTCCTTGCCTTGATTTGATTGCCATAATCAAGGAACAATTCAAAGGGATTCGTCGCAATGGCAATATTGCCCAGACGCATAATATGAACTTCCGCATCAAACACATCAAACTTTTCCTGCTGTTCCATTCTCCGCAAAATACCTAAATGTATCTGCAAATTCGCCGCATCGTTAAAGTCCACATCTCCCTCTTTATTCTGAAGATAGTTCCGGATTTCTCTTCTGGCCAATTGCTCTTCTGCAAGGGTAGCCCGTCGAAGAGGAAGCTGCATCATATGTACCTGATGCTCAAATACCACATCTGATTGAGGCTCATCCAAGCCTTCGTTGTAAACCTCAATAATCTCATTGGCAATTCTCTTGCCCGCTTTTCTCATACCGTCCAAATCAAACATGGAAGGATCCGCCTTGCGCTTAGGAGGATTATTTCTCTTCAAATTAGGGTCATTGACATCCGTATAAGGCTCCACCCAGCGAACCAGATCTACAGGGCATTGGTCGCCTGCCGCAGAGCACAAAGGAAGCAGAAATAAATCCTCTCCGAAATGTTTTCTCAAAAGCATCTTGGTCTCACCCCAGAAGTCAGGAGAGATAAATAATCTATGCTGTACACACTGTGCCGGGCATGCCAGGTTTGCCACCACACCGGTCAGTTTCTGATTGCCGTCAAAAACATAAAGCAATTCGATACCGGAATCATTGCCACCTTCCAACTCCGTGAAAACAGCTCTGTTGGTATCTCCCCACATCTGTGCAGAGCCATCCGAATAGGATACGCGGCGACACATACCTACCGCCGCACGGCCAAATGCATTGGTGTAGGAACCTTGGTCCAGATTTTTCCAGGCACCCAGCACTACCTTCGCAATCTTGTTGGCGAGTTCTTCCAGCAGATCATCCTCATTTTCAATGGTATCATTATTGGATATATCGACACTTTCTACGTATTTTTTCCCAGGCGGCAGTTCGCTCTCTATCAGCCCTCTGAATCCGCCGGAGGAGTCCCGTCTATTAACGCGGTTCGCAACGCGTCCCGTATATCCCGGACCTGTGTGGGTGTGGGTCGCACTGATGACAACTTTTTCGGGATCCAGCCCCAATCCATTATCGTACAATTTGGCCCTCACTTCATCCGCCAGTACTACAGAAACCCCTCCCAAATCCACGCTACACAGAACCATTTGTTCCGTATCAGAGGCAACGGCCAAAGCAGTCGCCGTCAAAGGCTTCTCCTGATACTCGGAAATACGCTCTGCAAACTGGCCCACAAGGGATACGGGTTTGTTAAACTCAAAAATCTCTTCCGCCCAACCAATTTTGATTTTGCTCATAAAACACCTCTCTATGTTTATTTTTTGCTCTATCTTATTTATACAATGAATTATTGTCCAATAAAAGGTATTATCTTGGCAAAAAATGAATCAATCTTGGTCAAATCGCTAAATTTCGCCTCGAAACAGATGATCATCACAGATAAATAAAATCGCTGTAAGAATATCTATCCTACAGCGATTTCTATCGTTTGCTTATTGCTCTTCTGTAATCTTATAATCTTGTCAATACAAAAATGTCATAAATTGCCTTGATTGCAGTCTCAAAATCTTTGTTTTCCACACCCAGGATAATGTTCAACTCTGAGGAACCCTGGTCAATCATCTTAATGTTGATGTTCGCGTGTGCCAGTGCGGAGAATAATCTCGCCGCAGTACCTCTGGTGGACTTCATGCCACGTCCCACCACTGCTATCAATGCCAAGTCAGCTTCGATATCAATCTTGTCAGGATTTGCCAGACGATGAATGGCTGCCACTACATTTTGCTCCTTGTGGAGGAACTCATCCTGATGTACGAATACGGTCATGGTATCAATACCGGAAGGAACATGCTCGAAGGAAATACCGTTTTCCTCGAATGCCTGCAATACCTTACGTCCAAATCCGATTTCGCTGTTCATCTTGTCTTTTTCAATATTGATGGAGCAGAATCCCTTCTTGCCGGCAATACCTGTGATGATGTATTTGGACTTCTGACAGGTGCTTTCTACAATCCATGTACCTGCATCCTCAGGGGCATTGGTATTTTTGATGTTTATAGGAATACCCTCCTGGCGAACAGGGAAGATGGCATCTTCGTGAAGCACCGTTGCTCCCATGTAGGACAACTCTCGAAGCTCGGTGTAGGTAATCACCTCGATACCTTCAGGATCATCGATAATTCTGGGGTCTACAATCAAAAATCCGGAAACATCCGTCCAGTTCTCATATACATTTACCTTTGCCGCTCTGGCAACGATGGATCCTGTGATGTCGGAACCGCCGCGGGAAAAGGTTTTCACCTTGCCGTCGGGCAGGGAGCCGTAGAAACCGGGCACTACGGTATGGGTGTGTTTCTTTAATTCCGCACCCAGCACCTTGTCTGTTTTTGCCTGGTCGAAATTGCCATTCTCATCAAAGAAAATAACAGTAGCCGCATCGATGAAATCATAGCCCAGATAATTGGCCATGATGATACCATTCAAAAATTCACCTCTGGAAGCAGCATAGTCACTTCCGGCTTTCGCTTTAAAGTTTGCTTCAATCACTTCGAATTCACTGTCCAGACTCAAAGAAAGTCCCAGCCCGTCGATGATTTCCTGATATCTGGCTTTGATATCTGCCAAAGCCTTGGAGAAATCCTCCCCTTTATCTGCCAGTGCATAACATGCATAGAGCATATCTGTTACTTTGGTATCCTCTTTGTAACGTTTTCCGGGTGCAGAGGGAACCACATGCACTCTTTCTTTGTCGGCACGGATGATGTTTCCTACTTTTTTGAACTGTTCGGCACTTGCCAATGAACTTCCACCAAATTTTACTACTTTAGACATTTTTCATTCCTCACGTAATTTCTATTTTTTATTTTGCCCCTTGGGGCTTCTTTTACATAATATACCTTATTTATAACTCTAAAAACTTATCGATCAGGGTATGTCCCTGTGCCACATAATTTCCGGACTGCTTTGCACAAGCCTCATTGTAGTCCCAGGTTTCCTCTCTATGTTTGGCACTGTCATAGAGCAGGTAAGGCACCTCATTGGAACTATGGGTTCTGATGCGGATGGGAGTAGGATGATCGGGCAATACCAACAACCTGAAATCCTCTCCTGCTGCCGCCAATTTCTCCACAGCGGGACCAATGACTTTTTCATCCAGATACTCAATGGCCTGTATCTTGCGTTCCAGACTACCCTGGTGCCCCATTTCGTCCGGCGCTTCCACATGGATATAGGCGAAATCATATCCGTCTTCTGTCAAAGCCTTTACTGCGGCCTCTACTTTACCGGCATAGTTGGTATGTAATCCACCATTTGCACCATCCACCAGTGCAACGCCCATGCCGGCCCCCACAGCAATTCCCTTCAACAAATCCACTGCAGAAACCATCATGCCCTTCTTGCCTGTTTTCTCTTCAAAAGAATCCAGCATAGGTTTGGTACCTGCCCCCCAGAACCAACAGCAGTTGGCGGGATTCAGGCCCTGTTTTTTGCGTTCTATGTTGATGGGGTGATTTACCAAAATATCGAAACTTCTCCGCATCATTTCACGAAGTGCTTCTTCCCGGGGCAAATACTGTCCTATTTGTTGTCCCAGCACATCATGGGGCGGGGTCAAAGGCACCACACTGCCACCACTCCAAATCAGACAGTGACGATAACTGGTCCCCACATGGAACTGATAAATATCATCTGCCAGTTGTTCTGCCACTTCCTTCAATAACACCGCACAATCCTCTGTACTGATCTCCGAGGAACTATGGTCAATAATGGTCTTTTCCTCAAAGGACACCTGATCCTCGGATATTGTCACAATATTGCAACGAATCGCAATATCATCATCCTTCATAGGCACACCGATGGAAAGTGCCTCCAACGGTGAACGACCGGAATAGTATTTTTTAGGATCATACCCCATCACAGACAAATTGGCAGTATCGGAGCCGGGACTCATGCCCTCGGGAATGGTGTGAACCAGACCGATTTCGCTCCATTTACTGAGTTTATCCATGGTAGGTGTGTTTGCGTATTCTAATGGCGTTTTGTTGCCCAAGCTTTCTATGGGCTCATCTGCCATACCGTCGCCCAAAACTACTAGATATTTCATAGCATTACGCCTTCTTTCTTCTATTCATTGCGCCCTTTGCAATCTGCGACCACGAACGCACCTTATCTTTTTTTGCATTATAGCAACCGGATGTAGTTCAACACCCGGTCACCCAGCCCCTTGTATGCAGCCATAAAGTCTCTCTCCTGCATGGGGGCGGTCATGTAACCGAACTCGCCTTCGATGGATTCATCCAGCACGGTACCCGCCTGACCAAATGCATCTTCTACTGCCTTCTTTGCCTCTTCCTTAGCACGCAGGAAATAGCGTCTGGTAGCCTCGCCCATGTCGGCCAATGTAGCAGGCTCTGCGTCCCAGAAGCAGGTCACTGTCTTGCCGGGATGACGGGCACAGTCTACCACGTCTGCCACCACCGCACTTGCTGTGGGCAGCTTTCCTGCACCTCTGCCATAGAATAGGGCGTCGCCCAACATATTTCCGGTGACGAACACGCCGTTGAATACATCATTAATCATTGCCAGAGGATGGTCCTTGGACACCATAAAGGGTGCCACCAATGCCTCTAAACTATCGTCCTCACGTACCTTGCCGGTTGCCAGCAGCTTGATGGTCATATTGGCCGCCTTTGCATAGGCAAAATCTGCCGCACTGACAGTGGTAATTCCCTCTGTCCGGATGTCTTCGGAAGACACATTTTTGCCGGTCACTAATGACAGCAAAATGGCAAGCTTACGGCAGGCATCGTGTCCCTCCACATCTGCGGTGGGGTTTGCCTCCGCATAACCCAGGGCCTGTGCCTGCTTCAGCACCTCTTTATAATCTGCGCCCTCACGCTCCATCTTGGTCAGCATGTAGTTGGTAGTGCCGTTTACAATACCAAAAATCGCCTCGATTTTTTCTGCAGTCAACGCACTGTTCAAAGGACGGATGATGGGAATACCACCGCCCACACTTGCCTCAAATAGATAGTTGCAGTTGTTGGCTTTTGCCAGTGCCAGCAGTTCGGGACCATGCTTTGCCACCAATTCTTTATTGGAGGTGCACACGCTCTTGCCCTTTTCCAAGCATGCTTTAGTGAACTGATATGCAGCACCCACGCCACCCATCACTTCACACACAATGCTAATCTCAGGATCTTCCACAATCACATTGAAATCATGAACCACTCTGTCCTCATAGGGGTCTCCGGGAAAATCTCTCAAATCCAAAATATATTTCACATGCATCTCATCGCATGCTTTCTTGCTCACTTGTGCGTTGTTTCGCTCAATGACTTCCACCACACCGCTTCCAACGGTTCCATATCCTAACACTGCTACTTTTATCATACTGCCATTCTCCTGTATCTATAATCTGTGTTTTACGTTCTCTATGGGACGTTCTCTATGGGACTTACTCTCTGGCTACTATTTTCACCCGATGTACACCGGATTTATTCTCCAACTGCTCTATCATGCGGGAAATATCCTCCGTGTTCCGCAACACCTGAACACTCAGGCTAAGGGATGCCACACCATTGATGGGAATACTCTGATGTATGGTCAAAATGTTCATGTGGAACTCAGATATGCTTTTCAAAACATCTGACAAAAGTCCAGGTTCATCATCCATCTGAAATGTCATGGTCAGAGTCGTACCCTGGGAATTATCATGAAATTGAAAAATATCATCCTTATACTTATAGAAAGAACTTCGACTGATTCCCACCTTGTCCACTGCTTCCTGGATGGTCAGCACCTTTTCGGATTCTAATAACTCCTTGGCTTCCACCACCTTTAGCAGAACCTCCGGGACCGCCTTTTTTCTGACTACAAAATATTTTGTGTTCTCTAACATCTTGTCGTCCTCTAAAAAAATAGTTGCAATCTACCTTCTATACGCAATGTATGTACCAGACGTACATCTGTATTTAATGTATTTCTACCAAAGACACATGTATGTCACTGAGGGATATATTAGCATATTACACCAAATATAGCAACCCTATTTTGCTTGTTTTTTCTATGATTTTGTGCTTTTTTCACAAGAAAAATACAAAATAACAAAATCCCTGTCAAACACCACTTTTCCATAGTATTTGACAGGGATATAATATCGTTTCAATTTTTAATTTTTATGAATCATTCTTTATCCGAACTCATTAGGACAAGGGATATTTGTCAGTCAAGCCTTTTACAATAGCCCGTGCCTCAGGAACTTTATCCTCACCGCCCTTGATTACCATTGCAATTGCCTCAGCAATCAAATCCATATCTTCTGTATTCATACCACGGGAAGTTACGGCAGGGGTACCCAAACGGATACCGCTGGTCACGAAAGGCGACTGAGGGTCGTTGGGAATGGTGTTCTTATTACAGGTGATGTTCGCTGCATCCAGCAGTTTTTCCACACCCTTTCCGGTGAGACCGTACTTGGTCAAATCCACCAGCATCAAATGATTGTCGGTACCGCCGGACACGATATCGATGCCACGGGAAATCAAGCCCTTGCAAAGTGCCTGTGCATTGTCGATAATGCCCTTCTGATATGCCTTGAACTCATCGCTGAGTGCTTCTTTGAAGCAAACTGCCTTCGCCGCAATCACATGCATCAAAGGACCACCCTGTGTACCGGGGAAAATAGCCTTGTTGAAATTGTACTTCTCATTGGCTTCCTTAGTGGCCAAGATCATACCACCTCTGGGTCCCCGCAAAGTCTTGTGCGTTGTGGTGGTCACAACATCCGCGTAAGGCACGGGACTGGGATGCAGTCCTGCCGCCACTAAACCTGCGATATGTGCCATATCTACCATTAGCACAGCGCCCACTTCATCTGCCACTTCACGGAATTTCTTAAAATCTATGGTTCTGGCATAAGCAGAAGCGCCGGCAATGATCAGCTTCGGCTTCGCTTCCAGCGCAATGCGACGCATCTCTTCATAATCGATAAAGCCTTCATCATTTACACCATAGGGCACAATCTTATAATATTTACCGGAGATATTGACCGGGCTACCATGAGTCAGGTGTCCGCCGTGGTCCAGATTCATACCCATAATGGTATCACCGGGATTACAAATAGCAAATTCTACCGCCATATTTGCCTGTGCTCCGGAATGAGGCTGTACATTCACATAGTCACAGCCAAACAGTTCCATGGCTCTTTCCTTGGCAATGTTCTCAACCACATCCACGCAGTCACAACCGCCATAGTATCTCTTACCCGGATATCCTTCTGCATATTTATTGGTCAGGGGGCTTCCCATCGCGGCCATAACCGCTTTGCTTACCCAGTTCTCAGAAGCAATCAACTCAATGTGACTGTTCTGTCTGGCCATCTCTTCCTCAATGGCTACTGCTATCTGGGGGTCTGCATTCTTCACTTCATCAAATGAATACATCTTTTCGTCATCCGTTTCACACTTTAATGTTTTAAATCGTTAATTCATTATAGCATATTTTTTTAAATATGCAACTCTTTTATATGTTCTCCATCGCGTCCCCTTTACGAATTTACTCTTTACTGATAAAATGTTTTCATAAACAAATAAATCCCCCAATACAAATGAAAAAGAGGTCTATTATGTACCATATTATTATCAACCCCGCCTCCTGCACCGACAATGGTATTATCCTGTGGGAGAAAACTGTTGCTCCTGCATTGCAGAAAGAAAATGTGTCCTATCGCACTTATCTTTCAGAAAAGGCAGGCGAAATTGCCACCATTGCAAAGGATATATATATCACAGAAAAGGAACGACCATTGCATTATATCGTCTTAGGTGGGGACGGCTCAGTCAACGAATTCCTACAGGGTCTTCCGGACACAAAGGATGTGATTTTAGGATATATTCCCACCGGCTCCAGCAATGACCTGGCAAGGGATTTGGGATTTTCCAAAAATCCCACCGAAAATCTGAAACGTATCTTACATACGGGTACACCCCGATGGATGGATCTGGGAACTGCCGTATTGGCAGATGGTACAACGCGCTTGTTTGCCAATAGCTGTGGCATCGGCTTTGATGCCGCCGTATGTGAGCAGACCAACCGATCCAAGGTCAAGAGATTCATGAACAGAATCGGTCTTGGTAAGCTCAGTTACCTGGGCATTGCACTGATGCAATTATTTGCCGCAAAAAAAGTGTCAGCCACGCTGACACTCAAGGGAAAAGAACCGATTGAAATCAAAAACATGTTATTCACCGCAGGCATGATTCATCGCTATTCCGGTGGAGGATTTATGTTTGCTCCCAATGCCAACGACAGTGACGGATTGCTGGAATTGTGTGAGGTGGGCGACATCCCTAAATTATTGGTTCTCTGCGCTCTTCCTACTGCCTTTTGGGGAAAGCATTTTATCTTCTCCGGTGTAAACGCACACACCACGGACAGTTACACTATTCACACCACAGCCCCTATGTGGGTGCAGACTGACGGCGAAGTGATCGGTAAAACCAATCAAATCACCATCAGTTGTGAAAAACACGCCATTCGCAGCATTGTATAATCAAACCTACTTGTTTTTCTCCATCCCCTGCTTCATCTGCAATAATTTTGTGTACGCTGCAAATGCGGAGGGGATGGGATAGACATTCTCTATCTCCTCAGGCAACGAATAAATCCATTCTTTTACATCTCCGCTGGGAGCCGGCACCTCCAATTCATCCACCTTTACCTGATATCCCCACATATGCCATTCTTTATGGGTAAAAATATGCTTTGCATCTTCCATTCTTCGAATATGAAGAATCTTCAATCCGTGGTCAGATAAGTATTCCACCACCTGCTCTGCAGATACATGTCCGGGCAAGGAAGGAAACTCATACAACCCTGCCAACAAGCCCTTTGCCGGGCGTTTTTTAATCGCTAATTTATCGTTGTCCCGTACCAAGAGCACAGTTTTTTCTTCTATCTTGCGTTGTTTCTTACTATCCTTTTTAGGATATGTCTCCTCCACGCCTTCTCTATGAGCGATGCATATCTCCTGTAAAGGACATGCCGTACAATGGGGTGCACCATTGGGCAGACAAACACATGCCCCCAGTTCCATCAATGCCTGATTGAAATCTCCGGGCCGGTCTGCTGGCATCCCCTGAAGCACTTCCTGCTCCACCTCTTTTTTCACCTTTTCTAAGGAAATATTCCTATCATCCCCATGGACTCTGGACAAAACCCGCAGGACATTGCCATCTACTGCCGGCACCTTTTGCCCAAATGCGATGGATGCTATGGCACCGGCTGTATAGGAGCCGATACCGCACAAGTCCAAAAGTTTCCCATGTTCGCAGGGCATTTCGCCCCCGCACTGTTCTTCTATCTGAATGGCCGCCTTCTGAAGATTGCGGACACGATTATAGTATCCCAATCCCTCCCAAAGTTTCAGAAGTTTCTCTTCTTCCGCATGGGCCAAATCCCCAATGGTAGGAAGGGCTTCCATAAAGCGCGCAAAATAGGGCTTCACTGCTTCTACCCGAGTCTGTTGCAACATAATCTCGGACACCCACACCCAATAGGGATGGGGATGCTCCCGCCAGGGCAGGGAACGCTTGGACTGGTCATACCAGGCAAGCAACGGCGCCGTCAATTCCTGTATTCTGAGGGAATTCAATTGTCCCGGCATAATCACCTTGACCGGATTGCCTATTTCCATGGTTGCAGGCGTCACGTGGCAATCGTATGCGAGCACCTCCACACCACTTTTTGCAGCCTCTTCTATGGCCTTCGCAAAGGCCGGATGAGTGTCAGAATTTGGCGTGAAATATTTCACTCCCTGCATCTGTATCACAAATAATACAAAAACGCGGTAACCGTTGCGCTTGGCTTCCACCAATTCCTCCACATGCTTCACCGCCCGCTCTGAGGGTGCATCCGGGAAGCGCACCACACCTTCTTCCTCCAAGGTCACACCCTTTACTTCTATAAATATTTTTTCCTGTTCTGTTTCAACATAGAAATCAAATCTGGAATTTCCGTACTTAGTCTCCGGACGCACCAGCGTAGGCTCGGGCACTAGGCCCCCCTGTCTCAGCCACTCCCCCACCGCCATGTTCGGGGCTTGGGAATCCATGTTTACTACGCGATCCCCTTTTTCTACTGCCACCAGGTCATAGGCAGTCGCCCGGGCAGGATTCCCACTTTTTTCCAAATAAAGTTTTGCGGCAGGTGCAAGCAACTCCTTACATCTGCCGGTATTCTTCACATGGACTGTTTCTTCCACACCGTCAATCAACACTTTAGCGATAAACCTGTTGGGACGCTCTATGAAAATTCCTTCTACAATATTGTCATATCTCATGAATTCTTCCTTTTGGACACCACTCTGTCCATCTCGCCCATGGTTTTGTAGGGCACTCTTGCCGCCGGTACCGCCTGGGCTGCACTCTCGGTATGTATGCTCTGATCGTCAAAGAAAATCTGGGCGCCAAAGGCTGCCAATACATCCCGCTTGTCCAAACCACCCAAGAAGAAGGATTCGTCCACCCGCACATTCCATGCCCGCATGGTACGGATCACCCGCTCATGGGCAGGGGCACTTCGACTGGTTACCAGCGCAGTCCTGATATAAGCGTTACCTGCACCCAATTCTTTCTGAATATCGGAAAGTTTCTTTAGGAAATTGGTAAAAGGTCCTTCCTTCATAGGCTCTTTGGCATGGAGCTTTTCATTTTCCGCAAACGCATCTAAGCCCTTTTCCTTATAAATGGCCTCATATTCATCTGCAAACAACACCGCATCCCCATCGAAGGCAATGCGAATTTGCTCGTTGTCGCAATCTCCGCAATCACCAAATTCCGTACAGATAATCGCAGCTGCAATCCCACTGTCAACGGCAGACTGCACATCGTCTTCATACGCAGATAAAAACAAATCTGTGCGGAACGCTGCCAAATAAGGTGCCAAGCGTGAACCACTGGCAAGTACAGACCGGGTAATGTTCAATCCGTAATGCTCAATGGCATTGAATACACGCAAAGAAGTATCTGCGCTGTTTCTGGACATGATAATCACTTCCACCAATTCTTTGCCTGTGATCTCATTCAATCGAAGCAGGGATTTCACCAACCCGAATCCGGGACCGGGCTTGAGCAAATCCTGTTCGTGCTCTACCTGATAATCACAATATGCTTCTAATCCCTGTGTCTCAAATATTTCATTTTCTGCGGTCAGATCAAACAATGCCCTGGAGGACACGCCGATGACCATCTTGCCATCTAATTTATATGCCATAGTATTTCCTCTTGTGTTTCTACTCTTTCTAAAACACCTTAGTCGCGCAATCTCTTTCCCTCATATTTGATCCATGTCAAAAGACAGTTTTTCAGAGATTGATATTTCCCTTCTGTGTCATTTCCGTCCAAATCCACATCGCAGACAATTGCCATTGTAGCCAACAAATCATCCGTAATTCTGCCGTGCATTGCCTCTAAGATACGAAGCCTTTGCTCCTTATCGTTGGTATCCATAAATTCTAACAATTGAGGGTCTAATTGTACTTCCGTCGCTCCATCTGTCCCCTCAACGACATTTGGCACAACAGCGAACGCCTCATCAACTTTTGCCTCGACAGTTTTTATCCCTTCGATTTTTCCTTCCTGCAATGCAAAACGATATTCCTGTGCCACATCCGGATATTTGTCTTTGTCCACTCTGCTTACAAACATTTCCAAAGGTCTTGCATACACTTTATGCTCACCATACATCGCTTCATATACCACCAGGTACTCTCCCGTCTCTGTATGCTCAGCAATCGCTTTGATCTGATACAGATTTCCTTTGAAGTGCTTATATATCTCGCCAACTCTGGGGACAAACAACATATCTTTACTCTCCTTTATGCTTCCTGTCAGACCATTTATGCCTGATAGAAATTGATAAGAAAAGTATACCCTCTTTTGGCCGAAATGTCATCCAGTTTTTCTATTAGAATTTGTTTGTCTTCCCGGTCCATCTCATATAGTCCGGCGTGGTGAATGGTAAGTTCATATTCCACATTATCTTCTGTATATGTAACCCTTGTTAATGTCACACCACTATTGAAGTAGCCTTCACTGCCAAGAACGGCTCTTACCTCTTTCACTGTCTCCT
This sequence comes from uncultured Acetatifactor sp., assembly GCA_904501885.1. Classification (GTDB taxonomy): domain Bacteria; phylum Bacillota; class Clostridia; order Lachnospirales; family Lachnospiraceae; genus Acetatifactor. Next base: position 16,661 of record CAJGCP010000026.1, read on the forward strand.
TCTCCATTTGTACAAAATATGCATTCATTTCTTGCCTGGCAATCCGTTCTTTAGAATTAACCACCTTGCCAAAGCACAAAGCAATAATAATAACCAGCCAAAGAGTAGCAACCATATATACCGCAAATTTAGAAAAGTCAATTGTCTTTACTACGCTTTCTGTTTTCACTCTGTTTATCATGTTTGTTGTGTTTTTTCTTGTCATTTTGATATCCTCCTGAAATTCTTTATCGTACGGATTTTCACTGTTCTATGTCCGGCTTACATAGAAAGGATATCATGAATTTGTGTCCCAAAAAACTCCCTCAAACCAAACTTCTTGCAGTTTTGTCGCAAATGATTTACAATAGTCAATAGAAAATTTGCAATATTTCAATGCAAGCTCGCAAAAGGAGATTTATTATGCCCCAGGAATACGAAATCAGAAAAACTATCTGTGAAATAGGAAAAAGATTATACGAAAAAGGATATGTTGCCGCAAAACACGGTAACATCTCATATAAACTCAGCGAGAACGAATACCTTTGCACCCCCAGCGGCGTTTCTAAAGTGTATCTCACTCCTGATAAAATTGTAAAAGTAGACGCAAACGGTAAAAAAATCGGGGCCTGCGCATACAAGCCCACCTCTGAGGTGACATTACATATCAGAATGTATAAAGAGAATCCTGAAGTCCGTGCATTGATTCACGCACAGCCTCCTTTCTCCACCGCATATGCTATCAAGAATGCGCCCATTAACGATTGTGTGCTCCCTGAGAACTATGTTTATTTGGGAGTGGTTCCCAAAGGCGCCTACAACAAAGAAACCGGAGAAATTTCTTCCGCATTAATCGATTGTATGAAAAACAAAAAAGGATTTCTGTTTGAAGGTACCAGCGTATTCTCAACCGGTGATACATTGGAGAACGCATTCGATAATGTAGACTCCTTGGAATTCTACTCCAAGATGAACTTCATCGGAAGCTATATCCCTGAGGGACCTGCAGTGGTGGATGCAGTTTCTGCTCCTTCCGGCGGTGATGACTTGATAAGAAGCATTACCGAACAGGTGATGAGAAAGTTGAATTCCTAAGATACTTAAAACTCTCCCCAGAATAGCAATATGAAAAGGAGCAGGCAAAAGCCTACTCCTTTTTTACATTCTGTTTAACTCAATCTTCTATTTCTTCGGTCTCTTCCTTTGGATTTGCTTGCGTACATTTCCCTCCGCACTGCTTCGCATAAGGACAACCAATGCACTTCTCGCCCCGCTTCTTTGCCCGGATAAGATACCATATTCCGCCTCCTGCGATAGCAAGCAGGATGACAATAAGAATCAAGTTTTCCATATCTTCCTCCCAGTGGTATCCGCGATTTCAACCACAGATTTCCTTGCCACAAACCATCAGGCTTTCTTCATTTTGTGATTGGTATTGGCGATTAAGATCAATACAACCGCCACCATCAAAAGTACTGCTACAAGTCCGGCAATGGCAGGCCCCATAGAAAGAGTCTCTCCTGCCAGGATGGTTCCAATAGTGTACACAAAGTACGCCACGGTGTAGCCCACGCCCAATTGCAATCCGATTCCGCCCCAAAGCCACTTGGCACTCTTCATCTCGGAATTCATTGCGCCGATGGCTGCAAAGCAAGGTGGTGCATAAAGATTGAACATCAGATATGCCAGCGCCGCCGCTTTCGTGATTGCCATAATACCTGCCACTTCTGCACCGGCACCCTCCATCATCACAAGTTCCTCTGTGTCGATGAGATTATCCAATCCCACAAAACATACCGCCAGCGTACCAACCACATTTTCCTTGGCGATAAATCCGGTTACTGTAGCCGCTGCCAATTGCCAGGAAAGCACACCCACAATAGGTACCAACAAATATGCCACCGGAGAAGCAATGCCTGCCAAAATAGAGTGATCTGCCGTTTCTGCTACCTGCAGTTTCCATGTAAAACTCTGCATTAACTGTACCGCCATGTTACATAGCAAAATGATGGTTGCCGCCTTGACAATATAGGACCATCCACGACTGCACATGGACTTGAATGCCCCGCGTAATGAGGGTCGCTTATATTCCGGAAGTTCAATGATGAAATAGGATTTTCCTGCTTTATAACCAACGATTTTATTGACCAACAACGCTCCCAGAAAAATCAATACAATACCGGACAGATACATCACAGTACTAACCCATCCTGCATTGTCAAAAAAAGCACCTGCAATCAAAGCAATCACGGGGATTTTTGCACCACAGGGCATAAAAGGCGCCAACATAGCGGTTGCCCTTCTCTCTCTTTCATTGCGAATGGTACGACTGGCCATTACGCCGGGAACCGCACACCCGATACTAATGACAAAGGGGATGACTGACTTTCCGGACAATCCTACCCTCTTAAAGATAGGATCCAACACCACCGCCACTCGGGACATATATCCACAATCCTCCAATAGTGCGATGAGAAAATACATTACCATCACAAGTGGCAGGAAGCCAACCACCGCAACCACGCCTCCAATCACACCATCTACGAATATGGCTGAAAGCAGAGGATTTGCCTCCGCAAACAAGATTCGCACCCACTCCTGAAACATCTCCAAAAGTGGCACCAATCCGGGAATAAAAGTTCCGTTTTTCAATTCATATCCCTCAGCAATCCACGTGCCAAGAGTACTCTGTGATATGTAAAATACCAGAAACATTATCAGGGCAAAAAACGGTATCCCAAACCATTTATTGGTTAGGACGTTGTCTATTTCATCTCCAAAATTTCTCTCCCTGGTAAATATCTTTCTACGTTCCACCTTCTCCACGATGCTGTTCACAAAGGCATACCTTGCACGATCTGCATCCTCCACTGCCTGGTGGTCTGTCATATCAACATCGCCTTGCAAATAGGGCGCCTTTTGCGTTTTTCCCACTTGCGCCAATGCCGCTTCCATCACTTCCTTGATGCCCACCCCCAGAACGGAAGATGTGGGGATAACAGGGCATCCCAACTCTTGCGAAAGAAGTTCTGCATTAATCTTTGTATGTTTTTTCTCATTCACATCATTCTTATTGAGAGCTATCACCACCGGAATACCAAGCTCCAATAATTGTGTGGTGAAAAATAAACTTCTGCTTAAATTTGTAGCATCTACAATATTCACTATCACATCCGGGTTTTCTTCTTTTACATAGGTACTTGTTATGCTTTCCTCTCCGGTAAACGGTGACATGGAATAAGCTCCGGGCAAATCCACCGCCGTCGCCTGCAACTCTCCCGTGTATACTTTTTTAATAGGATGTTCTTTTTTGTCCACTGTTACACCGGCCCAGTTTCCCACCATCTCGTTACTGCCTGTCAGCACATTAAACATCGTTGTTTTGCCGGAATTGGGATTACCCGCCAAAGCAATTCTCATAGAAAACCTCCTTATCTGTCACGCTTCCGCATTGTCTAGTTCTATCATAATAGCTTCTGCCAATTGATTGTCCACGCTATATCGGCCATCCTTGATGGACACTGTACATCCGCTACGGCGGTGAGCAATCACTGTAATCTTTTCTCCTTCATAACAGCCTAAAGAAAATAAAAAGCCATCCAGTTCTTCGTCCTGTATCAGCACTTGCTGAATCCGATATTCTTTTCCTTCAACAGCCTCTTTTAAATTCATCTTGTCACCATCGCATTCTTCATTCTTTCATATCATCTTTTATGGAACCGTTCGTTGCAATTAGCCATTGCTAACTCGTGGTTAAAAGAATTAGTTAGCAGTCGCTAACCTTATGTTATTATACATATTTACCAGCCCCTTGTCAATCATTTACAGGCAAATTTTGTAATTTTTTTGTAAGCAGTTTTTTCGACTATCGGTGAATTTTAACTGCATTTCATACCTGATTGTCAAAGTTGCTTTTTCTTCAGTAGTATGATATTCTAAAACCAGTAATTTGGTGTTTGAAATTTTGACAGGAGGAAGCCATGGCACTAAAACCATCCGGAGAAATGTATCTCGAATCCATCTATGTACTGTGCAAGACAAAGTCTGCGGTGCGCTCCATTGATGTGGCAGAATATATGAATTTTTCCAAACCCAGCGTCAGCCGTGCCATGGGAATTCTCAGAGAGCAAAATTACATCACTATGGACAAGGATGGTCACATCACACTTACCCAGGCAGGTGTGGCATTAGCACAAAAAATCTACGAACGCCACACTGTTTTAAGCCAGGCATTGATGATGTTAGGTGTGGACGAAGAAACTGCATCCGAGGATGCCTGCAAGATGGAACATGTGATTAGTGACAAATCCTTTGAGTGTTTAAAACAATATATTAAACAGACATAAAATAATGGTCCAATATATATGTAATTGCATGTTCCTCATTGGAACAGATTACCTCATCTGCCATCTTCTTAAGCGCATCACTGGCATTGGACACAGCCAGTCCCAGACCTGCGATTTCCATGATGCTCCTATCGTTGTCACTGTCCCCCACACATATGGTCTCAGACAAGGATACCCCTAATTGTTCTGTTAGGTAACAAAGGGCATTCCCCTTTCCGGCATTGACATTCATCACTTCAATGGCTCTTTCGTCTATCATCGCAATGCGCAAGTCGCCCAGCGCTTCCAACTTATCCCTACACTCTCTCATATTTTCTTCACTGTCAAAAGCAAGAGTGAAAAAATCCACATATTCTATGTTGTGGTAAAATTCTTCAAATTCCTTTACTATCACACCGTATTTTTTCAAAACATCCCGATGCGCCGGAAACATTTGATAATGGTCAAATACATCGTCATCAGTCATTCCCTCTGCCACATAGCATCGGCCATCTCTACGCACCGTTATGTGCACATCATATGGAGATAAAATGCTTCTAATCCGGTCTAGTTTGTCCCTCTCAATACAAGTCATATGTGTTTTATTTGCCGCCTTATCAAACACAATGGCACCATTGGAACAGATATAATATCTAATTACAGGATTTTCCCGTATCGCTTCCGGCATCTCCGAATAAGAGCGTCCGGTGGATGGTACAAAAAGCACCCCTTTCTTGGATATTCCCTCAATCGCCTGAAGGTTTTCCTCTGATACCTCTGATTGATTATTGAGTAGTGTTCCGTCTAAATCACTACATACCATTCTGTACTGCATTTTCATTCTCCTCAAATACTGATTGTATTTTATTAGTTACGGGCACTTATGCCGCAGTTTTTTCTATAAGTCTGATCACTCTCGGTCTATTATACCTTTGTATCACTATAAATTGAGCATCAAATACCATCGCTACCACAGCGGTGATGCAAAAAATCCAGAATTCTCCCCAAATAAGTGCAACCATAAATGATACATTATAGTAAAACTTGTAACTCCCGTCCACAGAATGATTCTGTTTCTTAACCACAATACATGCCTATGGTTTAACTTCGTCTGACAAACTCTTTTCCACATTTTCTGCAGGTAATAGCAATCTTGCCCCTGCCTCTGGGCACACGAATCTTCTGCTTACAGTTCGGACATTTGAAGATACGATGTGTTTGATCTGCCTGAGTATAGGTCCCACTCTGCCCTTTATTCGCAAAAGTTCTTTTGCCCTTCATTTTTGCAAAATAGTTTCTCACCTTCATCTCGTGGCGCAGATACCACTGATTCTCTGCAGCACGCTTGGATATATTTCTGGAGAACATTCTGAAATAAGCATATACCATCACCGCCACTGCCAAAGTGTAGAAACTTCCGCTGACAAACATCGACAACAACCACAAAACGATTGCCAATATCATCAAGAATTGGTTAAATCTATCATTTCCATATCTGCCCCACATGAAGCGTTGGATTTTTTCTCGCATTTAGGCTTCTCCTTGTTTGTTCAAATTACCGATCCATTTCCGATATCATGCCATCCGATTTATGCTCTTTCACAATCCCCTCAATTTCCTTCAAGTCCGTGGACAGTAAATCTCCGGGAATGGTATTCTTCAATGCACTGACTGCATTACCATATTCCAAAGCCTTTTGGTACTCATCCGGATGTGCCAACAAACCGTATAATACACCGGAAATATAGGCGTCACCACTACCGATTCTGTCGATGACTTCAATATCGGCGTAGGGCGGCTCCTCATAATAGGTATCATCCTTTGCACTATATATTACCGATCCAAAGCTGTGACGCTTGGGACTATGCACCACCCGCTGGGTAGAAGCCACAATGGAAATAGGATATTCTTCCGTGAACTGTTTCATAATACTCTTCAGATCGCCCTCTTTTAAGAAGGTCAATCGAGCTGTACTCTCCGAGCAGAAGAAAATATCCACATAGGGTAAGATTCTCTCAATACATTCCTTAGCCTCGGCTCCTGTCCAAAGATTTCCTCTAAAGTTCACATCAAAGGAAATCAGTGTTCCTTTTTCCTTGAAGCGCTTGATCATCTCTATCGTAGTTTCCCGCAGTTCCGGGCTCAAAGCCAATGTAATCCCGCTGGTGTGAAAACACCTGGCTGCTTCAAATACATGGGGATCCAAATCTTCCACACGCAATTTATTTACAGATGTATTCTTTCTGTCATATACAATGCGAGGTTTTCTCGGGTATGCACCACTTTCATAATAATACACGCCCAGTCTTGCATCCGGGTCATCGTCATACACCAAATAGTCATCACTGACACCACATAGACGAATTCTGTTTTTGATATATACTCCCAAATCATTGTCGGGAAGTTTAGAAATGATGCCACACCTTAGTCCCAGCATAGCGGCGCCTGTGGCAGAATTCAACTCCGCACCACCGGCCTGTTTGCTGAATGCATCTCCCCTGGTAATTCTCTCGTTATCGGGCGGAGAAAGACGAAGCATAATCTCCCCTAAAGATAATAAATCGAATTCTCGTTTCATGATATTTTCCTTCTCCTTTTATTTTCACTCCATGTAGAAAATACAATGAATTCTATTACTATCATACCCTATCTGCGTAAAAATGCAATGAATTTAATATGTAGACTTTATGAAAAAATACTATAATCCATACTTAAATTAGGGAAATACTTACAAAACTCTTTTAACTCCTTTGTGTAATCCCCCTCAATTTCTACAAAGTGATGGATATAGGGGCCTTCTATCAGTCTATCCTCCCATGCCTGAAGATTGTCAAATTCTGCCCAAAGGTATGTCCCATGGGTTTGGGGTCCCTGTGTGGTGCGACATACACCTGCCAGCATCATATAATTTCCATTCTCCTGATCCATGCGTGCTACCGTATACTGACCATCTTTTACCTTAAACCATTCTCTCTGATTCACCAGACGAGCCTTACAGGAAGGATCCTTAACCGAAAGGGGGAAGGGGCCACAGTGCCATAGTAATTCTGCATTGGGGTTCGATGGATGACGCACGGTGAATTCACCCAAAAAGGGCTTCTTCTCCCCCAACGAAGCGGCATTCAAAAGCACCATGGTCATGGCGCAATGCATATCACTTTCACAACTGATTATATAGCCAAGATCATTTAATATACCATATACGGCGCAGGGCGCCAATCCGTCAAACATAATGGGCGTAGCTGTCCAACACTCTGCGCTGATAACATCTAATTTGAATTCCTCGAACAAGTCCCGATAAGTGACCACCAGGCATGCCATACGCTCCAGATAATCCGGAGTCAACGCATCCATTTCGTAGTTTTCCTGAAACACCTTTACAAATTCAGCAATCTCTTGGGTCTTCTCCTTCTTGGTCCTTAGAAACCTATCCTCAACAATCGCCATATTTATGGGCACGATTTTTACGCCAAATTTCTGCAGAATTTCCCCCTCATTCCATATGACAGAAAAAAACGGTGCCGGTCGGGTACCTATCTGTCCAACCCGTAATCCGGTAAAGTTTTTAACCATACAGGTCACTCTCACAAAACGGTCTAATGCTTCTTTAAATTCGTCTGATTCCACTCTACAACAGGGAATATGTGAAAAAGGAATACCCATGCGTTGCATTTGCCTGGACACACCAAACAACCCGCACTGAGAGTCCGTGGGCCGCATGCCATCTTCATAATATTCATCATCCAAAGGTGCCCAAAGACAGACAGGCTTTCCCAGAGCCTTTGCAATATCCGCTGCTGCCTCTTCATTTCCAAAATTACAATTTATAATAATAACCGCGTCAACTCCTTCTTGTCGAAAGCGCTCCACAACCTGCAGCGCAGACTCATCATCATAAATCAGGTCATTATGCCCCAGGCCGTTAGCATCTACAAATTCTACATGGTCATCCGTAAAATTTTCCTCAATATAGTTGACGAAACGATGTCCTCTCTCCTCCGCCGAAGTCCATGTCAAAAAAGTCCTGGGAGGACGATTGTTTGTATTTCTACGCATGGGTATCAATCCGATTTTCACTTTATACTGCAACATTTTTAACACCTCCGTTTTTCCTTCACATTAATTGCGACATCTTAATTTAAGTATATCGAAACCCTGAACATAGGGAAATGTTGCTTCCGCCGATAAACATGGACAAAACTGCTATTATTTTAAAAATCACATTGATGTATGAAAAGAATTATGTATAATATGCTTAAAGGGAAAAGTAATCTGTGGGGAGGTTTTCATATGAAGATTCATGACGGACAACTGTCGGACACAACCAATATTGACAGCAATTCATATCTGCAGATCAACAGTTGCGGAATTCAGGTACAGTCACATAGCGGAAAACTCACCTATCGAAAACAAGGCAGACGTGATTATCACATTATTTACATCATAGACGGAAGCTGTGAAGTGGAGTATAACGGAACACTTTCTGTGCTGAAACGGGGATTTGTTCTATATCCCCCACATATGGCACAGCGATATATTGAGCAAAAGGATACAAAAAAACTTTGGATTCATTTTAACGGCTATAGCGTGGAGGAGATTTTAAAGGAAGCCAATCTAAGTTGCGGCGTTCACCACGTCCCCCCTTCTCCCGTCTGCGAAAAAATATTTGTGCAGCTGGTTGCAGAACACAATAAAAAAATAGTCCCTTCCAACGCAAAGGGACTACTTCTTACTTTTTTATGTACTCTGGGAAAGTCTATTCACAATATACAAACCACCAACGAGAAAATAGATGAGGCGATTTCTTTCATCACCATGAATTATAATATGGAAATCAGCACCTGGGAATTAGCCACATCTTGCAACCTCAGTGAGAGCCGCTTTATGCATCTGTTCAAAGAACGAGTAGGGCATTCTCCCCACTCCTATCAGCAGACCCTTCGCATCAATAACAGCCTCACACTACTTGCCTCCACGCAATTAAGTATCACGGATATCAGTATGCAAATCGGATATACAGACCCTCTCTATTTCAGCAGGGTGTTCAAAAAGCATACCGGCATGTCGCCAAAACAGTACCGTGCCACCTCATCCCAGACCTGAATGTTTGCAGCTGTTATATCGCTGATAATGCTAATTTCTATGCACTCCCAAAGTGGCCATCAATGCTTCCTGCAAGATTCTGGAAACATTCACACCAGCTTTATCTGCTTCATAATTCAACCAACTCGGCAAAGCTACATTTCTTCTCACTGTTTTTGTATCAATTTTTCTTCTGTATTCTGAAGAATCAATATCTACATAAGAAATCACTGTCTTGCCATCACTTGAAAATGTACCATTCTCTACATCGAGAGACGCAAAGTCTGATGGTTGAGGAATTTCGAGTTTTGCATCTTCCAAGGAAACACATTTTAACTCTATTGCATCTCTCGCCATATCGATTGCATTATTCATATCTTTGCCTTCAGTCAAAATCTCCAAGTCAGGCACTTCAACTAAGACAACAGCATCTGTCATCGTGAAATAAACCGGATAAACCGCTTTCATATTCTTCCCTCCGTTAAAATACTTGATTATATTAGTCCTCTTCTTTTTAGAATCGCTTTCGCTAGAAGTTCATTAATTTCTTTATGCCTAGGTACTTCTTCTCTTTCTTCTCCTCTCACATAAACATCATGATTGCTCCCATGTCGTTCGAAAGTAAAGCCTCCTTTTTCGAGCCTTTTGATCAAATCCCTTCGCTTCATTAATATTCCCCTTACACATATTATTATACACACTAATTACACAACAGGTCAATATTTAATTATTCTTTCGGATTGTCTGTTAAGAGACCCTTAACTTAGAAAAATAGAAAGAACACACAACATGATATTGTGTGTTCTTATGTTAGCACTGGTATATGGCGGAAGTCAAGCCACGATTGATTGCTTCGTCAATTTATTACAAATACCTCACTACATCTTCGAGTTTCCTCTTCGGCACTATATAGTTTCTTGTCTCGTCCATGTAATACTTGATATCGTCAGCAGACTTGGTGTCCTCAATCCGACTTGTATGTGTAGGATAACCAAAAGCTATCACTGTGTGCAGTTTTTCTGTTTCAGCAAGCCCAAACATTTCAGACAGTGCAGGTTTGTTGCAGGCGCCAATGATGCAACTGCCCACTCCATGGTTCCATGCAGCAAGGGTCATATTACTGATGGCAAGACCGGCATCTGTATCAGAATCTCTACTAATATTCAAATCCTGCACAACACCAATAAACAACACGGGTTTCTCATCCTCCTTAGGCTGTCCCAATTCAGGTGGCAGATAGCCTGCCCACTTGGTATGGGAAAACACTTCAGACACATCTGCAGGTTTATTGATCACCACATACTTCAAAGGCTGTCTGTTGGCTGCGCTGGATGCCAGTCTTGCCGCCACTAAGATTTCATCAATGATTTCCTGCGCCACCTCTCTTTGCTCAAATCTGCGATAGGTTCTGCGCGTCTGCAATAATTCCATTAATTCATTCATTGCTTTTATTTCTCCCTTCATATATACAGCAAAGGGAGACCACAATCGGTCCCCCTCTTTATCTTTTGTATGCAAAAGCTTACGCCTGTGCTACGTCCTTCATAGAGAAGCTCATTCTTCCCATCTTGTCCTTGCCAAGGCATACAACAGTCACATTATCACCAAGAGTAAGAACATCTTCTACATGGTTGATTCTCTCTTTAGCAATCTTAGAAATGTGTACCATTCCTTCCTTGCCGGGTGCAAATTCTACAAACGCACCAAATTCTTTGATGCTTACAACTTTGCCCTTGAAAATCTGACCTTCTTCGAACTCTGTGGTAATGATCTGAATCATCTCCACTGCCTTGTCCATCATTGCCTGGTCAGTACCGCATACGGATACCATACCATCATCAGTGATGTCAATCTTAACGCCGGTACGAGCGATAATCTCATTGATGGTCTTACCTCTCTGACCAACCACTTCACCAATCTTCTCAGGATCAATCTGAATGGAAACAATCTTAGGTGCGTAAGGACCAACTTCAGGTCTGGGCTCTGCGATTGCAGGCTTCATACAGGTATCCATGATGAACAGTCTTGCTTCGCGGCATCTTGCGATAGCACCCTCTACGATGGGTCTGGTCAGACCGTGGATCTTAATATCCATCTGGATCGCAGTGATACCGTCATGGGTACCGGCTACCTTGAAGTCCATATCGCCGAAGAAGTCTTCCAGACCCTGGATATCGGTAAGTACCAGATAATCATCATCGGTATCACCGGTAACCAGACCACAGGAAATACCTGCAACCATCTTCTTGATTGGA
>CAJGCP010000027.1 GCA_904501885.1 uncultured Acetatifactor sp.
AGAGCAAGGCGGCAAAGGAAGCCCTTGGTGATGTTATGGACCAGGTGGTTGATGTGAAGGGTGTGAAACTCTTGGCAACCAGTGTGGACGGCGTGGATATGAATGGTCTTCGTGATTTGGGTGACCAGTTGAAAGAGAAGTTGGGAGAGGGCGTTATCGTTCTTTTGTCCAATCAGGATGGCAAGGTAAATATCGTGGTTATGGCTACGGATTCTGCTATGGCAAGTGGCGCCCATGCAGGTAATCTGATCAAAGGCATTGCAGCGCTGGTTGGCGGTGGCGGCGGCGGCCGTCCCAATATGGCACAGGCGGGCGGCAAGAATCCTGCAGGAATCAAGGATGCGATTGCAGAGGCAAAAACGGTGTTGGAAGGTCAAATCAATTAACTTTAGCTGTGCATTTGTTCAAAATAAGTTTTGATTTCATAAAAAACTGTTGACGAACGGAAACTTTGTGCTATAATACAATATGTGTGCGAAAGCATAACATAAATAACCCAAATCAGTCATGTTACTTGAGGGACTGAAGGGAGGTCGGGTAGAGATGTCAAACGTAATCGTAAAAGAAAACGAAACACTGGACAGCGCACTTCGTCGTTTTAAGAGAAGTTGTGCTAAGGCTGGCATTCAGCAGGAGATTCGTAAGCGTGAGCATTACGAGAAGCCTAGCGTAAGACGTAAGAAAAAGTCTGAAGCAGCTAGAAAACGTAAATATAACTAAGTAGCAGACCCCGGTAGATTACCGGGGTTTGTTTTTTGTAGTTCAAATTGCTAGATAAATTTGGCGCTATAGATACCGTTTCATATTTTTGGCCATTACTTCATATCTTTTTTTAAGAAAATGTTAGGTTAATTATATGAAAAATCCACATTATTCAATTATTCATCAGTTCATAGTGTCATTTGTGCTTTTCTGTGTTGTATTTATTTCATGGAAAACACCGGTGACCCATGCTGAAGTTACAATTCAGACTCCATCTGCAATCTTGATAGAAAGTTCTACAGGTAAAGTAATCTATGAATTGAATGCTTCTGAAAGAAAGAGTCCGGCAAGTATCACGAAAATCATGACACTGTTACTTACTTTTGAAGCAATAGATACCGGACGGGCGGATTTGACAGACGATGTGATCACCAGCGAATATGCCAGTTCCATGGGGGGCTCCCAGGTGTTTCTTGCCCAAGGGGAGGTACAATCATTGGATACCATGATCAAATGTATCGCTGTGGCTTCCGGTAATGATGCATCTGTTGCGGTTGCTGAGCACATTGCAGGCAGTGAAGAAGCCTTTGTGGCCAAGATGAACGAAAAGGCAAAGGCACTGGGGATGGCAAACACGCATTTTGAAGACTGTTGTGGGTTGAGTGATTCGGATGGACATTATACCACAGCAAAGGATGTCTCGATTATGTCCAGGGAATTAATTACCAAATATCCGGAAGTGTTGAAATATACCACCATTTGGATGGAGCCCATTACCCATGTAACCCCCCAGGGAACCTCGGAGTTTATGCTGAGCAGTACCAATCGGCTGTTGAAACAATATCAATGGGCAACGGGATTAAAGACCGGGTCTACGGATAAGGCCAAGTATTGTCTGGCGGCCACAGCTTCTAAGGACGGGATGGAGTTGATTGCTGTGGTGATGGGCGCACCTGACCCTAAAACGAGATTTTCTGACGCCCAGACGCTTTTGACCCATGGTTATAATGTGAGCAAACTGTTTGTAGAAGAAGAAAATCCTAATCTTCCTCTGATGCCTGTGGACAGAGGGGTGATGGAAGAGTGTGGATTGAAAATCCAGGTTCCGTTCCGGTATTTGGATGTGGAAGGGAACGATTTGTCGGCTATGGAACGCAGGTTGGAATTGCCGGGAAAAATCATGGCGCCCGTTGCGTTAAACCAGCCCATTGGTGTGATGAAATATTATCTGGGAGGGAAGTGCTTGGGAGAGGTACCGGTGGTTGCTGCGTCCGAGATTGAACGAGCAAAATATTTTGATTATGTGAAGAAAATATTTCACGAATTACTTTTATAAATAGAATGTTTATGGTATAATCATAGGAAACTCCGAAAATTAATTTTCGCATGTAGGAGCATCTGTTATGTGGGATATTATGATTACCATATTTGTGATTTGTGCAGTAGTATTGCTTTGGGTTATTTTATTTGATACAAACCGTTTTGTTGTACGCAGGCATTCTGTTTGCAACCCTAAGATTCTTAAGTCTTGCAGGGCAGTGGTGTTGTCTGACTTACATAATAAAAAATATGGTAAGGACAATGCGATTCTGCTGTCCGCCATACGTGACTTGCAACCGGATATCATCTTGATTGCGGGAGATATGGTAACTTCCAGAAAAAAAGCACCTACTGAAGACGCGGTAAAATTGTTGTATCAGTTATCTGAAGAATTTCCTATCTATTATGGAGTTGGAAATCACGAACACCGTTTGTTTCATAAAGCAGAAAAGTATGGTTCTGTAGGAACAGATTATTTGTCTGCGCTGGCAGAGAAAGAGATTGTGCCAATTTGCAATAGTTCTAAAGAGATAGCAGAGTGTAATATTCGGATTTGGGGACTTGATATAGAAGGAACTTATTACGAAAGATTCCAAAGTAAGACCATGGATGTGGACTACGTGAAAGGGCTTCTTGGAGAACCGGATGCCACATGTTTTAACATTCTCTTGGCACACAATCCAGACTATTTCCCGGTATATGCCGGGTGGGGGGCTGATCTTACGGTGTCAGGACATGTGCATGGCGGTATCGTGAAGGTGCCCTTTGTGAACAAGGGATTTATTTCCCCTACCTTTGCACTGTTCCCTAAATATGATGGCGGAGTGTTTTATGAGAAGGACGCTCAAATGGTGTTGAGCAGAGGGCTTGGCACACATACCCTGCCGGTGCGTGTATTTAATCCGGGAGAGTTGTGGTGTGTTGAGTTTACACCCCAAGAGTAATTGTACAAGAAGTGATTCGTTAAGATTTCATAGACTGAAAACAGAAAGGTACGTAAGATGGCAATACCTGTTAAATTGGAAGTGTTTGAAGGTCCCTTGGATCTTTTGCTTCATCTGATAGACAAGAATAAAGTGGATATTTATGATATTCCGATTGTTGAGATTACAGAACAATACTTGGAATATATTAAACAGATGCAGACCCAGGACATGAACATTATGAGTGAGTTCTTAGTGATGGCTGCCACGTTGATAGATATCAAATGTCGTATGTTGCTTCCTGCCCAAGAGGAGGAAGAGGGAGAAGAAGACCCTAGAGCCGAATTGGTGCAGAAGTTATTGGAATATAAGATGTATAAATATATGTCCACAGAGCTTCGCGATCGTCAGGTGGATGCGGCCAAGAATCTATATCGAGAACAAAACATTCCTGCTGAAGTGGCTGCCTATAGGCAACCTTTGGACTATGAGGAATTGATTGGTGACATGGATCTGACCAAACTGCATGAGGTATTTAAATCCATTGTCCGCAAACAGGAGGATAAAATCGATCCCATCAGAAGCCAGTACGGCAATATCCAAAAAGAAGAGATTGACATGGAGGCCAAGGCACTGTTTGTAGAGGCCTATGCCAGAGAGCATAGGGAGTTTAGCTTCAGAAAGTTATTAGAGAAGCAAACCAGCAGAATGGAGTTGATTGTGACCTTCCTCATTATTCTGGAAATGATGAAGACGGGTAAGATATCTATTAGCCAGAAGGAAATATTTGATGATATTATTATTACATCGAATGTATAACCGACAAGGGATGCAACAGAGAATAGGATAAGAAGGATACATAAATGGAAAGAACAAAAGCAAAAGCAGTGATTGAATCCATCCTGTTTACGATGGGAGATACAGTAGAAATCAGCCGGTTGGCAGAAGTGATAGAAGAAGATGTGAGAACCACAAAATCTATCTTAAAGGAATTACAGGAAAAATATGAGCAGGAGGATAGTGGTATTGCACTTGCTCAATTTGAAACTGCTGTGCAGTTATGTACTAAGGCTGAAATGTATGAATACCTGATAAAAATTGCAAAACAACCCAGAAAGATTACCTTGACCGACACGGTGATTGAAACCCTGTCCATCATTGCTTACAAGCAACCGGTGACAAGAGCAGAGATTGAACGGGTACGAGGTGTAAGCTGTGACCATGCTATCAATAAATTGTTGGAATATGACCTGATTACAGAGCTTGGCAGATTGGATGCCCCCGGCAGACCCCTTCTATTTGGCACCACGGAACAGTTTTTGCGTAGCTTCGGTGTGAAGAGTTTGGAGGAACTGCCTGAGATGAATCCTGTGCAGGTAGAAGAATTTAAACAACAGGCAGAAGCAGAAATTCAACTCCAATTGGACATTTAATCTGATATTTGTGCCGGGATGTGATGACAGCATAATTGTATACAAGTATTAAATGGAAAAACTTTGAAAAAAATGCAATTCGCTCTTTGCGGATTGCTTTTTTTGTGGTATACTATGTGAGAATTTAATGATGGGGGAATTTGTGATTTTTTCAGATTCCCCGGCATCTTTAAATATTCGTATCATCTACTAAAATGGAGGACATGAAAGCATGAGTATTACATCCAAAGCGAGTCAAAGAATTCAATCTTTGCTCGATGCAAACAGCTTTGTTGAAATCGGCGGCATGATTACTGCAAGAGCCACAGATTTCAATATGAACCCCAGCGAAACACCCTCTGACGGATGTGTGACCGGTTATGGTGTGATCGAAGGAAAAGCCGTGTATGTGTACAGCCAGGATGCTTCCGTGATGAACGGAACCGTCGGCGAAATGCACGCAAAGAAAATTGCAAATCTTTATGATTTGGCAATGAAGACAGGCGCACCTGTGATTGGCCTGATTGATTCTGCAGGTTTGAGACTGCAGGAATCCACCGACGCTTTGAATGCGTTTGGTACCATTTATGCAAAGCAGGCTATGGCCAGTGGTGTGATCCCTCAGATTACCGCAGTGATGGGTAATTGTGGCGGCGGATTGGCACTGTTCCCTACTTTGACAGATTTTACATTTATGGAGGCAAATAACGGTAAATTGTTCGTCAATGCACCCAACGCATTGGATGGAAACACCGTAGAGAAGTGCGACACTGCTTCTGCAGCATTCCAGTCCGAAGAGAGTGGCATCGTGGATGTAGTTGCAGATGAGGCGACCATCCTTGCAGAAATTAGAAGATTGGTTTCTTTCCTTCCCTGCAATAATGGCGAAGGTAGCGATATTGTGGATTGCACCGATGATTTGAACCGTGTAAATCCCGAAATCGCAGGTTGTAAGGGTGATACTGCTGTGGCACTTGCAATTATGGCTGACAATAATAATTTCTTTGAGTTGAAGGCAAATTATGGAAAAGATATGGTAGTAGGTTTCCTGAAATTGGACGGTGTAACTGTTGGTGCAGTGGCAAACCGTAGTGAAATTTTAGGTGCTGATGGTACTGTGGCAGAAAAGATGGATGCAGTATTGTCCAAGCAGGGTTGCGAGAAGGCAGCTGATTTTGTGAATTTCTGTGACGCATACGATATCCCTGTTTTGACATTGACCAATGTAAAGGGTTATAAGGCTACCATGTGTTCTGAAAAGGGCATCGCAAAAGCTGCTGCTAAATTGACTTATGCATTTGCAAATGCAACAGTTCCTAAGGTGAATGTTATTGTGGACAAGGCATTTGGAACCGCAGCCATTGCTATGAATTCCAAAGCCGTTGGTGCAGATATTACCATTTGCTGGCCCGATGCACAAATCGGAACCATGGACAGCAAACTGGCTGCTAAGATTATGTATGATGGCGAGAGCGCTGAAGTACTAAAAGAGAAGGCAGCTGAATATGAAGCATTGCAGCTTTCTGCAACAAGTGCTGCAAGGAGAGGATATGTGGATCAGATCATAGATGCTGCCAACACAAGAAAATATGTGATTGGTGCATTTGAGATGCTCTTCACCAAAAGTGAAGACCGTCCCTTCAAAAAGCACGGAACAGTATAAGAAAGGGTGATTATATTATGAAGAAAATTACAACTTTACTAAGTATGATTGCCTTTGTGGTATGCTTGACCGGCTGTAGTGGCGAACAAGCTCAGATGACTCAATACGAACAGGCGAAAATAGAATACGCGACGCAGGTCGCAGCAACCAAGTTTGTTCCCTATTTAGCTAGTGTGGTAGGGACACAGGATGCTGAGATGATTGCTGAATACACGCCTGAAGAAGTTGAAGTTCTCACCGGACAACAACAGGAATTAAATGTAGACGGTTATGGAATGAAAGCTGCACTTATTTCTTTTGAATCCGGCTTAGAGGCAATCGGGGAGATTACTGCCATTGGCGAAGTGTCGGCAGTAATTGACCATAAAGAAATCATCGTGGATGTAAATGTGGAAGGAACAAAGAAAAATGCGGTAGCACAGTTGATTCTGACCAATGATATGTTCATGAAAATGAAATCTGCCGCGCTAAATCCCATCGATACTTTCGAAGAATCTATGGCGAAGGCGGGTATGAATACTTTGATTGGAATGGGCTCTGTATTTGCAGTGTTGATTCTGATTAGTTTGATTATTTCCTGTTTGGGATTGCTTTCCGGTACCGGAAAGAAGCAGAAATCTGCGCCTGCTGCAAAGCCTTCAGCACCCAGTGTGGCTCCTGTGGCAGCACCTGTTGTATCGGCGCAACCCAATCTGGCATCAGATTTAGAATTAATAGCAGTGATTGCTGCTGCAATAGCAGCCTATGAAGGTGCTACATCTACAGATGGTTTTGTAGTACGTTCAATCAGAAAAAGAGCATTTTAATGAATGGAGGAATATGACATGAAGAATTATACAATTACCGTAAACGGAACAGTATATGATGTAGTAGTAGAGGAAGGTGCCGGTGTAGCTGCGCCTGCAGCAAGACCTGCAGCACCTGTAGCGCCCGTTGCGGCTCCCGCGCCTGTAGCAGCTCCCGCTCCCGCAGCAGCTCCTGCTGCTCCTGCCGGTGCAGCAGGTGGTATCAATGTAGAGGCCGGTGCAGCAGGTAAGATCTTCAAGATTGAGAAGAAGGTTGGCGATGCTGTAAAGAAGGGTGACGCTGTAATTATTTTGGAAGCTATGAAGATGGAGATCCCTGTAGTTGCTCCTGAAGATGGTACTGTTGCAAGCATCAATGTAGCAGTTGGAGAGATGGTAGAAGCAGGCGCAGTTCTTGCGACCATGAACTAATCTAAAACCATTACTTACTATCATTTAAGAGAACAAAACAGGAGGTCAAAAAATGGAGTATATTAGTACGACGTTAGACAATCTGATTCATCAGACTGCGTTCTTCAATTTGACTTGGGGAAACTATCTGATGATTGCAGTGGCGTGCTTTTTCCTTTATCTGGCTATCCGTCA
Organism: uncultured Acetatifactor sp.; assembly: GCA_904501885.1. Lineage (GTDB taxonomy): Bacteria > Bacillota > Clostridia > Lachnospirales > Lachnospiraceae > Acetatifactor. The sequence continues at coordinate 7,412 of CAJGCP010000027.1, forward strand.
TGAGTTTGAACCATTGCTATTGCTTCCCATTGCATTCGGTATGTTGTTGGTAAACATTTATCCTGACATTATGATGCATCCGGAAGACGCAGCCAATGGGGCGGGCGGATTGCTGTATTATTTTTATTTGCTAGATGAGTTGGCGATTATGCCTTCCCTGATATTCATGGGCGTAGGTGCCATGACGGACTTTGGTCCCTTGATTGCAAATCCCAAGAGTTTTCTTTTGGGTGCTGCGGCACAGTTTGGTATTTTTGCAGCATATTTTGGAGCGATTGCACTTGGATTTAACGATATGGCGGCAGCTGCCATTTCCATCATCGGCGGTGCGGATGGACCTACCTCCATCTTCCTTGCCGGTAAATTGGGACAGAGTGCTTTGATGGGACCCATTGCCGTGGCTGCATATTCCTATATGTCCCTGGTGCCCATCATTCAGCCCCCTATTATGAAACTGTTGACCACAGAAAAAGAGCGTAAGATTAAAATGGGTCAGCTTCGTCCCGTATCGAAACTGGAGAAGATTCTGTTCCCCATCATTGTTACCATTGTGGTAAGCTTGATTTTGCCCACCACCGCACCTTTGGTAGGTATGTTGATGTTGGGTAACCTGTTCAAGGAATCCGGCGTGGTAAGACAGTTGACAGAGACCGCATCCAATGCGTTGATGTATATCGTTGTTATCCTGCTTGGTACCTCTGTTGGTGCAACCACCAGTGCAGAAGCATTTTTGAATATGGATACCTTGAAAATCGTTGCTCTCGGTTTGGTCGCATTTGCCTTTGGTACGGCGGCGGGCGTGCTGTTTGGTAAGCTGATGTGTATTACAAGTGGTGGCAAGATAAATCCTTTGATTGGATCAGCCGGTGTATCTGCGGTGCCCATGGCGGCACGTGTATCCCAGAAGGTAGGTGCGGAAGCAGATCCCACCAACTTCCTGCTGATGCATGCGATGGGTCCTAATGTGGCAGGTGTTATCGGTACAGCTGTTGCGGCAGGTGGATTTATGGCAATCTTTGGCGTGTTCTAAATTAACGGAATGCCGGATAGAACACAATTGAAAATATTATTATGGAGGAAATTCGTAAATGTCAGAATTAGTGAAAAAACCCGTGAAAATTACGGAAACCGTTCTGCGTGACTCTCATCAGTCTTTGATTGCCACCAGAATGCCCACCGAATATATGCTTCCTATTATTGAGAAGATGGACCAGGTAGGATACAATTCCGTAGAGTGCTGGGGTGGTGCAACTTTCGATGCATCCCTTCGTTTCCTGAAGGAAGATCCCTGGGACAGACTTAGAAAATTGCGTGACGGATTCAAGAATACCAAACTGCAGATGTTGTTCCGTGGACAGAACATTTTGGGTTACAGACCTTACGCAGACGATGTTGTAGAAGCATTTGTACAGAAATCTGTAGCAAATGGTATTGATATCATCCGTATCTTTGACTGTTTGAACGACTTGCGTAACTTGCAGGCAACTGTAAACGCAACCAACAAAATCAAAGCTACAGAAGGAAGAGGCCATGCACAAATCGCACTTTCCTATACCTTGGGTGATGCTTACACCTTAGAGTACTGGACTGATATGGCTAAGAAGATTGAGGAGATGGGTGCAGATTCTATCTGTATCAAGGATATGGCAGGTCTTTTGGTTCCTTATAAGGCTGCAGAATTGATTTCTGCCATGAAGGAATCCACCAAACTTCCCATCCAGTTGCATACCCACTACACCTCAGGTGTGGCAAGCATGACTTATCTGAAGGCTGTGGAAGCAGGTGTTGATGTAATCGATACTGCAATCAGCCCCTTTGCACTTGGTACTTCTCAGCCTGCAACAGAAGTTATGGTTGAGACTTTCCGCGGCACAGAATATGATACCGGTTTGGATCAGAATCTGTTGGCTGAAATCGCTGATTATTTCCGTCCTTACAGAGATGAGTGTCTGGAAAATGGCTTGCTCAATCCTAAGGTAATGGGTGTTGATATTAAGACCTTGTTGTATCAGGTACCCGGCGGTATGCTTTCTAACATGGTGAGCCAGTTGAAGGAGCAGAATGCAGAAGATAAGTATTACGATGTATTGAAGGAGATTCCTGAGGTTCGTAAGGATTTGGGTGAGCCTCCTTTGGTTACACCTTCTTCTCAGATTGTCGGTACTCAGGCTGTATTTAACGTTCTTATGGGCGAGAGATATAAGATGGCAACTAAGGAAACCAAGGCAGTTCTTCGCGGTGAGTATGGCCAGACTGTAAAGCCTATGAGCCAGGAAGTTATTGACAAGGTTATCCCCGGCGAGGAGAGAATTACCTGCCGTTACGCAGATTTGCTTGATAATGAGATGGAAAAATTGGAATCTGAAATGGCACAGTGGAAGCAGCAGGACGAAGACGTATTGTCCTATGCATTGTTCCCTCAGGTTGCTGTTGATTTCTTCAAGTATCGTCAGGCACAGCAGGAAAAGGTGGATATGACAAAGGCTGATACCCAGAACGGCGCATATCCTGTATAATTAAATTAGACTTTGAAAGGGTGGTATCTGTATGGATGCCACCCTAATTTTTTAGTAATTGCATAGATAATAGCAGTGTGATATGTAGGTTACATTGGTGCTATATGCATGTACCATTAGTGCTATATTTATGATTGAAAAGAGAGTGGAAAAATAGTAAAATGTAAGTAAGAAAATCAAGATTGAGATTTGGAGGGGCATGTCCGATGGAGCAATTGCAATTGCTTGACAGAATTTTTGAAAAATATCCGAAAATGAGTAAGGGGCATAAAGCCATTGCGGACTTTGTTGTGGACCATATGGACGAGGCTGCTTTTATGACGGCTGCTAAAATCGGACAGAAGTTAAACGTCAGCGAGTCTACAGTGGTTCGTTTTGCAACAGGTATCGGATATGATGGTTTTCCGGCATTTCAAGATGCTCTGGCGGAGAGTTTTAAAGCAAGGGTGAATCGGGGGAAAGATATGGACGTGAAGATGGAAAGAACCAATCCTTCTAATGTCCTGGATTCTATTTTAAAATTAGACATTGCCAATATTCAAAATACAATTAGTGCATTGGATGCAGCCACCTTTGAAATGGCAGTGAAAATTATTTCCGAAGCAGAACATGTCTATATATGTGGGTTGCGCAGCAATGCTCCTTTGGCCTCTTTTTTGCATTATTATTTGAATATGGCAAGAGGAAATGCGATTCTTTTGAATACCACTAGTGTCAGCGAGACCTTTGAACAGATGATGCATATTGGGAAAAAAGATGTGTTTATCGGGATTAGTTTTCCCAGATATTCTATGCGCACCCTGAAGGCAATGGAACTGGCCAGTGACAGAAATGCTAAGGTAATTGCGTTGACGGATAGTTTGAATTCACCTATGTGCCTGTATTCTTCCTGTAATTTGGTGGCAAGTACCGAGTCTTTGTCGATTATCGACTCGTTGGTAGCCCCGATGAGCGTGATTCAGGCGCTTGTGGTTGCGCTGTGTCTGAAGAATAAAGAAACCGTGAGGAATAATCTGAAATTATTACAGGAAACTTGGAACAATTATCAGGTCTATTCCAATGACGAGATAGATTTTATGGGGGATGATCACACCCTGAATTAATTCTGTAGAAAAGAGAAACTATTTTGGCTGATACAATCGTAATAGGCGGAGGACCTGCCGGAATGATGGCTGCAATCGCGGCTGCAGATGTGGGGGATCAGGTCACGCTGATAGAGAAAAATGAAAAATTAGGAAAAAAGCTTTTTATCACCGGCAAGGGCAGATGTAATGTGACCAATGCCGCAGATATGGACATATTATTTTCCAATGTATGTACCAATAGAAAGTTTTTGTATAGCGCATTTTATACCTTTGATAATACTTCTGTGATGGATTTTATTGAAAGCGCAGGGTGTCCTTTGAAGGTGGAGCGGGGAGACCGTGTTTTCCCTGTGTCGGACCATTCGTCAGACATCATATCTGCCTTTCAAAGGGAATTAAAAAAACGAAATGTGACCATTTTGCTGCAAACAAAAGTGGCTTCGGTTTTGACGGAGCAGGATGAGACAGAAGGCAAGCCTGTTGTGAAAGGCGTGAAGTTAGACAATGGAAAGGAATTGTTTGCCGAAAAGGTGGTTGTCTGCACCGGAGGCGTGTCCTATCCTTCTACAGGATCTACCGGAGACGGATACGAATTTGCAAAGCAGCATGGTCATAAAATAATTCCCGTGGTTCCGGGGCTGGTTCCCTTTCAAGTAAAAGAGTCATGGTGTGCAGATTTGATGGGGTTATCTCTGAAAAATGTAAATCTTACCATGGTACAACGAGGGAAAAAAGTATATGATGGATTTGGGGAAATGCTGTTCACTCATTTTGGAGTAAGTGGGCCGCTGGTGCTTTCTGCAAGTAGTTTTTATCAGGAGGGGACAGAAGCTTCCCTTCATTTGGATTTGAAACCGGCCATGACAGTGGAACAATTAGATAAACGTTTGCTTCGGGATTTTGAAGAAAATAAAAATAAGCAATTCCGCAATTCCTTAGGAGGTTTATTTCCAAGCAAACTGATTCCGGTGATGATTTCGCTGTCCGGTATTTTACCCGAAAAAAAGGTGAATGAAATTACCAGGGAGGAGCGACAAAGATTTGTCTCGCTCATTAAGGATGTGCCTATGACTGTGGCGGGCCTGCGGGGCTTTGCAGAGGCAATTATTACCCGAGGCGGTGTGTCTGTGAAAGAAGTAGATCCTTCTACTATGGAGTCTAAATTGGTAAAAGGTATGTATTTTGCAGGAGAGGTATTGGATTTAGATGCTATGACAGGCGGATTCAATTTGCAGATTGCCTGGTCTACAGGGTATCTGGCAGGCATCAGCAAATAATAGATTGTGTATGGCGGATGTAACTTCATATCCGGGATTATAGTTTGAAAGGTAGGAATTTGTGATGGCTTTTAATATCGCAGTGGATGGTCCTGCAGGCGCAGGAAAGAGTACCATCGCCAAAGCGGTGGCGAAGAAAATGAATTTGATTTATGTGGATACAGGGGCAATGTATCGGGCCATGGCTTTGTTTATGATAAGGGAAGGGATTGCTATTTCTGATACAGATAAAGTAATTGAAAAATGCAAAAAGGCTGATATCACCATTCGATACGAGGATGGTATTCAGGTTGTTTTGTTGAATGGTGAAAATGTTAATGCATTCCTACGTACAGAGGAAGTGGGCAATGCGGCATCTGCTGTCAGTGTCATTCCTGAGGTGAGAGCGAAACTGGTGGAACTGCAAAAAGCACTTGCGGCCAATACGGATTGTATTATGGATGGCAGGGACATCGGCACCTGTGTATTACCTCATGCACAAGTGAAAATTTATCTTACGGCAGATAGTCTTGTGCGGGCGAAAAGAAGATATGAGGAATTGGTTGCAAAGGGTGTTGACTGTGATTTGGATGCGGTTCACAAAGATATTCAGGAGAGAGATTACCGGGATATGAATCGTGCCACATCTCCCCTGAGACAGGCAGAGGATGCTGTCCTTCTGGACACCTCAAACCTTTCTGTAGAACAGGTTATTGACAAGATGATTGCGCTGTGTGCACATTAAGTATCCAAAACGCAGATGAGTTGAACTATTATTAGTGGAGGGCAGAATGGAAGTCAGACTTGCAGAGTGTGCCGGGTTTTGCTTTGGTGTAAAGCGTGCTGTTGATACGGTGTATGAACAGATTAAGATGGGAAAAACTATTTATACTTATGGGCTCATTGTACACAATGATGAAGTAGTAAAAGATTTGACGGAAAAGGGCGTTAGGGTCATCGAAACCAAGGAGGAATTGTTGGACTTAAAAGAGGGCAGCGTTATCATTCGTGCCCATGGTGTGGCGGAAGAAATTTATCGGATTTTGGAAGAAAGAAATTTGGAAGTGATTGATGCCACATGTCCTTTTGTAAAACGAATTCATAAAATTGTGGAAAAAGCCAGTATGGAAGGGGAGCATATTATCATCATCGGAAACGCCGGACACCCTGAAGTAGAGGGGATTATGGGATGGTGTAAAGGTCCTGTTACCGTGCTGGAAAGCATAGAAAAGGCCGAGAATTTTGCCGGCGACAGTTGTGTTCGGTATTGCGTAGTTGCGCAAACGACATTTAATTACAATAAATTTCATTCTATGGTTGAAATTTTCAAAAAAAGAATGTACAATATTAGTGTTGTGAATACTATCTGTAACGCAACAGAAGATCGTCAGCGGGCTGCAAAGGCTTTAGCAACCGAAGCGGACGCGATGATTGTAATAGGTGGCAAGCATAGTTCCAATACACAGAAATTATATGAAATTTGTAGTGAGGAGTGTGCCAATACCTATTTTATACAGACACTGGATGACTTGCATTTAGAACTACCTAAAGCTGCTCGACTGGTGGGTGTTACGGCGGGGGCTTCCACCCCAAACAAATTAATTGAGGAGGTTCAAAATTATGTCAGAGTTAACTTTTGAACAAATGTTGGAAGATTCTATTAAAACAATACATTCAGGAGAGGTAGTCGAAGGTACAGTTATCGATGTAAAGGCGGATGAGATCGTTTTGAACATCGGTTATAAGGCGGATGGTATTCTGCCTAAGAGCGAGTATTCCAATGATACAAGTGTGGACCTGAAATCCGTGGTAAAAGTTGGAGACACCATGGAAGTGAAGATCTTGAAGGTAAATGACGGCGAGGGACAGGTTGCCTTGACTTATAAGCGTCTGGCAGCCGACCGTGGCAACAAGCGCATTGAAGAAGCGTTCAACAATAAAGAAGTGTTGAAGGCAGAAGTTTCCCAGGTGCTTGACGGTGGCCTGAGTGTAATTGTAGAGGAAGTGAAGATTTTCATTCCTGCAAGCCTGGTATCTGATACTTATGAAAGAGATCTTTCTAAGTATGCAGGACAGGAAATTGAATTCGTAGTTACCGAGTATAATCCTAAGAAGAGAAGATACATCGGTGACCGCAGACAGCTTGTAGCTGCAGAGAAAGAAGTTCTTTTGAAGGAGTTGTTTGAAAGAATTCATGAAGGTGATGTTGTTGACGGCGTAGTTAAGAATGTTACCGATTTTGGCGCATTCATCGATTTGGGTGGCGCTGACGGATTGTTGCATATTTCTGAAATGTCCTGGGGCCGCGTAGAGCATCCCAAGAAAGTATTCAAGGTTGGCGATGAAGTGAAGGTTCTGATCAAAGAGATCAACAATAACAAGATTGCGCTTTCTTTGAAATTCGATGATGCGAATCCTTGGAAGGATGCAGCAACCAAGTTTGCTGTTGGAACAGAAGTAACCGGTAAGGTTGCAAGAATGACTGACTTCGGTGCTTTCATTGAGTTGGAGCCCGGCGTGGATGCATTACTTCATGTTTCCCAAATTTCCAAAGAGCATGTTGAGAAACCTGCAGATGTGCTTAGCGTTGGTCAGGAAGTGACTGCTAAGATTGTTGATTTCAACGAAGCAGATAAGAAGATTTCCTTGAGCATTAAGGCAATGTTCGCTCCCGAAGTGGTTGAGAAGGCTGAGGAAGAGGATGCAGATGAAGTAGCAGTTGACATCGAAGCTGTCATTGCTGCACAGGAAGCAGAAGAAGCAGAGGAAGCTGCTGCAGAAGTTGTAGAAGAAGCTCCCGCAGAGGAAACTGCAGAATAATAGAACGACAGTCGAAACGACAATGGCGATGTAGTGAATTCTACATCGCCATTTTTGTGTCTATATGAAATGTTACAGCTATCGAAATACGTTACTTAGAATGTGGTTGACATAGTTTGAAAATGCTTCCCGATCTTTCTTTAATTCTTCTGTCAGTTCAAAATAGGTTTGTGGGTCTTTGTAGTCTTTTTTGAAAAAGGGTTCGAATGTCACATCCCATTGAGGCAAATAGGCGGAGGTTTTTCTGGTATAACAGTTGCTTGCCTGAGCCTGCTGCCGATATGCCTTTTCTACATATCCTGCGATGGATTTGTGCAATGCCATATCTTCCTGTGGAAGATAATAATAGTCCTTAAAATTAGCGTAATAATATTTTAATTCCCCGTCGTAAATAGGAACTTTGATTTGACAGGTGTTTTCTTCCATTCGCAAAAATACATTCTCCTTCGAGAGGAGTACGGGAACGGGAACCGTATCGCCTAAAGTGGCAAACATAATCAATTCTCTTTTTATATTGCCTTGAAAATCTGCGTATTTATTTGCCTGTACTTTATGGACAGTGACAGGTTGGTTCAATACATCTGTGTATTTTAATATGGGCAGACAGTCCAACATACCGCAAACATCTTCAAAATTATGAAGAAGCAATGTGTCTTTGTATTCATTGAGCGGGTGACGGCAGTAATTTTTATACACCTCAATCAATTCGCCACCGGCGTATTGGTCTTCCCGATGAATGCCTAAAAAATGTTCTAACGTCTTTTGTTTGCAGTTAGGAAGTTTCAGCAATGCTTTATAGGGCGAAATTCGTTTGTATATATCGATTCCCTGCATTTCGTCCAGATGGTGATTGATACCGTGTTGCTCACATTTTTGTTTGAGATAGGGAAGATCGAATTGGTTTCCGTTAAAATGAACCAGCGTAGTAAACTGTTCTGCGAAGGACAGAAATTCATTTAATACAAGCGTTTCTTCTTTGGGTGTCTCGGCAAACCATTGGCGTATATTCCATTGGTTTTGTGTATAATACGCGCAACCAATGAGGTATAGATTGGAGGATCGTGCCAGAAACCCTGTGGTTTCAATATCAAAAAACAGTACGCTGTCTAAAGATGCGTATTTCTCCAGGGGATACTGCAGTATGAAATTTTCCCTTGCCCGGTTCATTCGTATCATGTATATTCCTTTCTTTGCTCTGTTTCATAGTAACATATTTTTGAAATTTACAGTAGTATTTTGTTGAAAAAAATAGTAAAATGAGAAAAGATGATAATCAGTAAGCTTGAGACAGAAAGGAACGAAACAATTATGGCGAAATTAAGTTTTGCTGGCGGAGTTCATTTGGCAAATAAAAAGACATTGACATACGATAAATCCATTCGCCTGTTGAAGGCGGGAGCGGAGGTGGTATATCCGCTGATGCAGCACTATGGAGAACCGGCACAACCCATTGTGCAAGTGGGGGACCGCGTTTTGGTGGGCCAGAAAATTGCAGAGAGTGCAGGAGAGGTATCGGCGCCCATTTATGCTTCTGTTTCCGGCACTGTTTCTGCCCTGGAAGAGAGAAGTCTTATCACCGGAAAAAAGGTTATGAGTCTTGTGGTAGAAAATGATACCCAGATGGAAAGCGTTTCCTATGCGCCTGTGAAACCTTTGTCGGAGATGAGCAATCAGGATATTTTGGATGCCATTAAGAATGCAGGCGTTGTAGAGGTCGGAAATGCAGGCATGCCCATCCATGTGAAATGCAATCATGCAACACCTGAAAAGGTAGATTACGTGATTTTGAATGCTGTTCAGAGTGAAACCTATGGAACTGCGGAGATGCGTTTGCTTCTGGAGGAAACGGACAAAGTAATGAAAGCACTGCGCATTGTGCTTCGCCTGTTTGAGAATGCCAGAGGTGTGATTGCCTTGGATGATGAAACGCCTCATCCGCTATTACGCCGAATTGCTAATATGGTGAAGGATGATGCCAGAATTTCCTTGAAAAAAGTGGATTCCAAATACCCCCAGAGCGCTGACCAGCAGTTGATTTATGCCATCACGGAAAGAAAATTGTCCAAGCGGAAAGTTGCAACAGAGCATAAATGCATTCTCTTAAATGTAGAAACGATGTTGGCGATTTATTATGCTGTAATAGAAGGAAGACCGCTGACAGAAAGAGTTTTGACGGTATCCGGTGAAATGAGTAAGGGCCCCGGTAATTATAGAGTTCCCCTTGGCACCCTGTACAAGGATGTGATCAAGCAGACGGGTGGTTTTCAGGAAAAGTCCACCCTTATATGTGGCGATACCATGACCGGTTTGAAGACAAACAACTTCAAGGCACCTGTGACAAAGATTTCTGCAGGAATTACTGGGATACAGACAGAAGAAAAAGCACAATTTTGTGAAGGGAATTGCATCCGTTGTGGTCGATGCGTAGAAGTTTGTCCTGCCCGTTTGATTCCTACCAAGCTCTGTGATGCGGCAGAACAGAAAGATAAAGAGGCATTCGCAGTATATTCCGGCCAGGAATGCTGGGAATGTGGATGTTGTAGCTATGTTTGCCCTACCGGCCGGGAATTGACCCAGACCATCAGTGCTATGCATAAAGGCATCGCCCAGAAAAAGAGAAGCCCTCATATTCACGCAGGTAACACGGTGCTTGGTATGGTGTTTGCAGCGATTTTAGCAATGATGCCTGTGCTTGGGACCAGCATTGCAAAGTATGGTCTTGGTGCTCTTTGGACAGTGCTTGTTTCCATTGGTACTGCGCTTGTTGCGGAAGTGGGATATGATATCTACAAAAAGAAATTTTTGGTGTTTGATATGACCACTCTAGCGTTTGGATTTTTGTTGGGATTGTCCTTGCCTGTAGGAATGCCACTTTGGCTTGTGGCTTTAGGAGCGCTTCTGATGGTGGTTTTATATCGCATATTAAATCCCCTGATGGGCAAATTTTCTTTGAACCCTGTAGCAGCATCCCTGTTAGTGTTATCCATTGTAGGTATTTTTGTCCTCCACGGACAACATTGGGTGATGGCTTCCTCCTCACTGATTGCTCCCTTGATTGGAGCATGTATTATGATTCTTGCAGGGGTGACGGATTTGCGTATTCCGGGATACTTCCTTTGCGCTTTTTCCGTGATACTTTTGGCGTTTGGAGGCGTGGGCATAGACTTTACCTATTTGACCACACAACTGACTTTGTCAGGAACTGCTTTCTTCGCATTCTTCCTGTTGCCTGAATATCAGTCAAGACCTTGTACCATACTTGGACAGTCGGTGTTTGGGCTGACAGCAGGGCTTCTTGCAGGCCTGCTTTGGGTATTGAAGTTAGGTATGATTGCAATTCCTGTGTCTATTGTACTTGTGAACCTGTTGTCGACAACCATAGAAGAATATACCATTCCTTTGCCCTTTGGACAAAAGTCAAAGAGTGTATCGGAGAAAAGTATTATTAAAAAAACCGAAACTTCCGGTGGCGAACAACAATAAATTGTGATAAAATCATACCGAAATTTAAGTGTATTGTGAGGAACGATAAATGAATAAGCAAATTATGTATAAGAGTACCAGAGGAAATGAAAGATTGGTTACTGCCTCAGAAGCAATTTTAAAAGGACTTTCTGAGGACGGCGGTCTCTTTGTGCCGGAATCCATTCCGACCCTTGACAAAAGTATGCAGGAATTGTCTCAGATGGATTATAAAAAGGTGGCTTATGAGGTAATGAAGCTGCTTTTGACGGACTTTACGGAAGAGGAGTTGAAAACCTGTATCGAGAGAGCGTATGATGATAAGTTCGATACGGAAGTGATTGCTCCCTTGGTGGAAGCAGAAGGCGCATATTATCTGGAGTTGTTCCATGGCTCAACCATTGCGTTTAAAGATATGGCGTTGTCTATTTTGCCCCATTTGATGATTACCTCAGCAAAGAAAAATCATATTGAGAATGAAATCGTTATTTTGACAGCAACCTCCGGAGATACCGGAAAGGCTGCTTTGGCCGGATTTGCGGATGTGGAAGGCACCAGAATTATTGTATTCTATCCCAAGAATGGTGTGAGCCCCATTCAGGAAAAGCAAATGGTAACCCAGAAGGGGGACAACACTCTTGTTGTTGGAATCTATGGTAATTTTGATGATGCTCAGACCGGCGTGAAGCAGATTTTCTCTGACAAGGAATTAGAGAAAGAATTGCTTTCCAGAGGGTTCCAGTTCTCCTCTGCGAATTCCATTAATATTGGACGTTTGGTACCTCAAATTTGCTATTATGTATACGCTTATGCAACCTTGCTGAAGGAAGGCAAAATTGCAGACGGAGAGAAGATTAATGTGGTGGTTCCCACCGGTAATTTCGGTAATATTCTGGCGGCATTTTATGCCAAGAATATGGGACTTCCCATTGCGAAACTGATTTGTGCATCCAATGATAATAAGGTGTTGTACGATTTCTTTGAAACCGGAGTGTATGACAGGAACAGAGAATTTATTTTGACCACATCACCTTCTATGGATATTTTGATTTCCAGTAACTTAGAGCGCTTGATTTACCGTATTGCCGGAAATGATGCAGGTGTAAATGCAGATATGATGAAGGCGTTGTCTGCAGAAGGCAAATATGAAATTTCTGCAGAGATGAAGAACGCTCTGGCAGACTTCTATGGCAACTATGCTACCGAAGAGGAGACTGCGGCTGAAATCAAACGTATCTATGAGTCCTGTGGTTATGTGCTGGATACTCACACTGCTGTGGCAAGTGCTGTATATGGCAAGTATGCGAAGCAGACAAAGGATGATACCAAAACCGTCATTGCCTCTACCGCAAGTCCCTTTAAATTCACCAGAAGTGTGATGAATGCCATTGATGGCAAGTATGATGCGATGGAAGACTTTGCATTGGTGGATGAACTTTCGAAAATTGGGAATGTAAAGGTACCTCGTGCAATCGAAGAGATTAGAACCGCGCCTGTGGTGCATGATGTACAGTGTGAAGTGTGTGAAATGAAAGAGGTAGTAAAAAACTTTTTGTAATTTGCTACTGCCAAATCAATAGATTTTATGTGAGGATGGATGTTTTTATGGAGAATATACTCATTCAAAACAGACTACATGCTCTAAGAGAAACTATGGCTGCTGTAGGCATCGATTATTATCTGATGCCTACGGCAGATTTTCATAATTCGGAGTATGTGAATGCATATTTCAAGGTGCGTGAATTCTTCAGTGCTTTTACCGGTTCCAATGGGACGCTTTTGGTATGGCAGGAGGGGGCCGGCCTTTGGACCGATGGAAGATATTTTTTGCAAGCACAGCAGGAACTTAGCGGTACCGGCATTACCCTGTATAAAATGGATGTGGAAGGTGTGCCTACCATTCCTCAGTTTTTACAACAGGAAATGAAGGCTGGACAGACATTGGGCTTTGATGGCCGTGTGATATCCGCCTCCTTGGGGCTGGGATATGAAAAGGCATTGGCATCGAAGAAGGTTCGTATTCTTTACGAAATGGATTTGGCCAATGAGATTTGGACAGATCGCCCCGCATTTCCATCAGGAGAAGTTTTTGCGTTGGATGATAGTGTGTCCGGCGAAAACTTTTTCTGCAAACGGGAAAAAATGTTGTCGGTGTTGGAAGAGGAAGGGGCAGAAGGGATTTTCCTTTCTAAATTAGATGACATTATGTGGTTGTTTAATTTACGTGGCTGTGATGTGGAATGCAATCCCGTGGCCATGTCCTATGCGTATCTTTCCAAAGAAAACACGGTCCTGTTTCTTCGCCCCGAGGCAGTCACCAGAGAAGTTGCGAAATATCTCCACAGTCAACAAGTGGAAGTGGAAGACTATGACCGGGTGGTGCCTTATCTGAAAAACAGATGTGGTGGACAGCGTGTGATGGCTGACATGCGTCATATCGGTTACAGTATGTATCGAATCCTCAATGAGTACGGAAGATTCATGGACCATAACAATCCCACAGAAGGCTGGAAAGCAACAAAAAATGCGGTGGAATTGTGCCATATGGATACTGTGTTTTTGAAAGACAGTGTGGCTGTCACGAAATTCATTTATTGGCTTAAGAAGAATGTAGGCAAAATGCCTATGTCCGAACTTAGTGCTTCTGATTATTTAGAGAAGTTAAGACGTCAAATTCCCGAGTTTATGGATTTGTCATTTCCTACCATTGCAGGATATGGTGCAAATGGTGCAATTATCCATTATGAAGCGACGGAGGAGTCCAATCAGGAGTTGCATCCGGAAGGGTTTCTGTTGGTGGATTCCGGCGGACAGTATATGGGTGGCACCACAGACGTGACCAGAACCATATCATTAGGTCCGTTAACGGAAGATATGAAAAAACATTATACGTTGGTGGCATTGGGAATGTTACAATTGATGAACACCAAGTGGATGTATGGTTGTACCGGCAGGAATCTGGATATTTGCGCCAGGGAACCATTGTGGACCAATGGTTTGGACTATAATCACGGAACGGGACATGGTGTGGGGTATATTTTGAATGTGCATGAAGGACCTCAGAACCTGAGATGGAAGTATGTGGAAGGCTCCAAGGAGGCGGTATTAGAGCCGGGGATGGTAATTACTGATGAACCGGGCTTGTATATTGCCGGTAGTCACGGAATCCGCATTGAAAACTGTCTTGTGGTGGAAGACCATTTGAAGAATGAATATGGGCGATTCCTGGGATTTAAAAATCTGACCTGGGTGCCGCTGGATAAAGATGCCTTTGATAAGAATCTGTTAAGTGACAGTCAAAAACAGATGATCAATGCGTACCAGAAACAGGTGTATGAGAAGGTTTCTCCTTATCTGACTTCAGAAGAAGCCGAATGGCTGAAAACCGAAACAGAAGAATTGGAATAAATTTCAAAAAAATGCTCACATTTTATATTAGTTTTATTGACTTTTGTCCATTTGTTTGCAATAATGAAATGGATAATGACATTTTTTAATGATCACAATATAAGGAGGGCATAAATATGTCAACAAAAGCGTATTATCCTATTGCTGAAATTGGTGCAGGCAAGCCCGGATTCAGCAGAACCCGCTCCATTATCGAGGGCGCGTTCTACGGAAACAATGTCATCAAAGTGAACACACTGAAGGAAGCTTATGAGCTTGCAAAGAATTCTCCCGGTACTATCGTTACCGATATGCCTGTTTACAGAGCAGAAGAGATTGGTCTTGAGAGAGATGCAAAGGTTCTTTTGTTCAATGACGGTGCAGTTACCGGACGTTACGCAGGTGCTCGTCGTATTAAGGGTGAGCCCGGTGTAGATGCGGAGAAACTGGACAAGGTAGTATTGGATGCTATCTACAAGACCCGTTGGCAGACACTTTATCATGTAGAGTGCTTCATTGGTCTGGATCCTGAGTTTATGGTAAAGGCTCATCTGTTGATTCCTGAAGGTGATGAGAACATTATGTACAACTGGATGTTGAACTTCCAGTATATGTCTGACACCTATGTAAATATGTACAAGAATTCTAAGCCCATCGGTGATGGTAAGGAGCCTGATATCTATATCTTCTCCAATCCTCAGTGGGTTCCTTCAGAGAGTCCTGACGTGGATTACAGCTGCTTGAGCGATCCTTTGACTCTTTGCTATTTTGATACCGATCAGAACTGTGCTGCAATCCTTGGTATGAAGTACTTTGGTGAGCACAAGAAGGGTACTTTGACTATGGCTTGGGCTATGGCTAACAGAAATGGTTATGCTTCCTGCCACGGCGGACAGAAGGAATATCTCCTTGCAGACGGCAGCAAGTTCGTTGCTTCTGTATATGGTTTGTCCGGTTCCGGTAAGTCTACTTTGACCCATGCTAAGCATGACGGCAAGTATGAAATCAAGGTTCTTCATGATGACGCATTTATCATTAACACAGATACCTGTGCATCCATCGCTTTGGAGCCTACCTACTTTGATAAGACTGCTGACTATCCTACAGGCTGTGCTGATAACAAGTTCCTGCTTACCGCTCAGAACTGTTCCGCAACTTTGGATGAGGAAGGCAAGGTTCAGCTTGTAACTGAGGATATCAGAAACGGTAACGGTCGTGCAATTAAGTCCAAATTGTGGTCTCCTAACCGCGTAGACAAGATTGATGCTCCTGTAAATGCAATCTTCTGGATCATGAAGGATCCTACCATCCCTCCTGTAGTGAAGTTGAAAGGTGCAGCTCTTGCATCTGTTATGGGTGCAACCCTTGCAACCAAGACTTCTACCGCAGAGCGTGTTGCTGCAGGTACCGATATGAATGCACTTCGTATCGTTCCTTATGCGAACCCCTTCAGAACTTATCCTCTGGTTAACGACTACGACAAGTTCAAGAAGTTGGTTGAAGAGAAGAATGTAGATTGCTACATCATCAACACCGGTGACTTCATGGGCAAGAAGGTAAAACCTGCAGATACTCTTGGCGTATTGGAAGCAATCGTTGAGAAGAAGGCTGTATTTACTCAGTGGGGACCTTTCTCTGATATCGAGATTATGGATTGGGAAGGCTTCACACCTGATCTTTCCGATAAGGATTATGTGAAGGCTCTTCAGTCTGCAATGCAGAACCGTGTAGATGCAGTAGAAGGCTTTGCAGTGAAGAAGGAAGGCTACGACAAGTTGCCTGACGAAGCACTGGATGCATTGAAGAAGATTGTTGCTGAAGCAGCTTCTCTGTAAGATGTAATTTTAACAACTTGTTGTATATATAAAAGGTCGACAGATGTCGGCCTTTTATTTGTTTATTTGTTAAAAATAACCATGAATTTTAAGTTGTAAATTTCAAGGTAAGTAGATATAATATAAATAACCTGAAATGCGCGATAACTTCTGTTTATTTTTGAACCTACATTCATTTAAACGGGATTCCTATATTGCCAAGTGGCTGTCAGGCCCCCACTCATAGAGGATCGCAGGGGAAGGCAAAAGCGTTGGTTGCGGTTACCCACCTAGCATTGCTAGGAGTCAAAGGGCAGAAGGCGGCATTTTGGGGGTACATACGAAAGAGAAAAAGAGCAGACTTAAGGATTCTTGAGGCCTGCTCTTTTGTTATACACAGATAGAGGAGGACTTTTGTAAGGTTAAGAGATATTGCGATGGATGGAAATTTTGTTCCATGAAGGAGGATGCTTTGCGTAAAGGAAGGAAAGGATTGACATCACAAGAGAAAACGGTTTTAAAATTGATGGCATGTTTATATGCATGCTTATTTTTAGGTATTTGTGTGTTTTTAAGATTGCTTATTTTCTTTGTGCCGGACATGCAGGGGTCCTTTGACATTTTACATATTCCGGTGGTGGAACATTTGAAAAATGTCTGGGTGATATCTTCTGATGATAATGGCATGGTTGCCTTCGTGGAGGGGGAACGGAAAGAATATGAATGGACCTCCTTTGCAGACAGGCCAGGAGAAAATGTTGAATTTGTTGCCGACATAAAAATAGTAGATGGCAAAGTAAAAACTGTGCATAAGAAAGCGGAGATTATCAGTGGCAAAGTCATTCGTTATGATGGACAAAGTGTAGAAATAGAAGGACATGGAAGCATTCCTCTTTCTCAGGAATATAAAGGCTATCGGCTATATAAAGAGTTGGAAATGTGCACAGTGAAGGAATTGCCATTTGGATACTCTTTTGCGGATTTTTGTGTGGAAGATGGAGAAATTTGTGCCCTGCTTTTGGTGCGTGAGGATGTGATGAGTAATATCCGTGTCTTATTGAAACAAGAACAATCCGGTGGTATTTTTCATGATTGGATTAAAGTTTCCTGTGATGCAGATATCAATATTCTTGTGAATGGACAAGTGGTTGAGACCTGTCCCCGGGATGCCACCATTTCTTTTGATGGGAATGATAAAGACAAACAAACCATGCAGGAAATCGGGCGGATTCAAATTGTACCTGCCACTTTGAGTGCGCGAATGAATGTGAAATCAGCATCTGCTGAAGAGGGAAGGAAGTACAGAGGGACAATAGAACTGTTTTTTGCAGAGGAGGGAATTGTGGTTGTCAATGAACTTCCATTGGAAGAGTACCTGTACAGTGTAGTGCCCAGTGAAATGCCCGCTTCTTACCCTGCGGATGCTTTGCAGGCACAGGCTATTTGTGCACGGACTTATGCTTACACACACTTGCTCCGGGCCGGATATCCTGCCTATGGAGCCCATGTGGACGATAGTACCTCGTATCAAGTGTATAATCATATTCAGGAGCAGGAAAGCACCACAGAAGCGGTCCGCGCCACCTATGGAAAAATTTTATTTGGGCCGGATAATTCACCTGCATCCACTTTTTATTATTCCACTTCCTGTGGTGTGGGGGCGGATACCAATGTATGGAAGACGGAAGAAGCAAAGACAATTACCTATATCAAGTCCGATGTATTAAATCCGGATAGGCAGAAGAATGATACAATGACAGCAGGAACAGGTGCGATAGAAAATTCATTAAATCTGTTGAATGAGGACTTTGAGACTTATATTACTTCTGTAAATGAAGAGGATTTTGAGGCAAATGAGCCATGGTACCGTTGGACCTACGAAGTGAAGGGAATAGAAGCAAAAGAGATGTTTCGCAGATTGCAGACCCGGTATCACGCAAATAACAAACTGGTGTTGACTTGGAACAAAGGTAGAAATGAATATGAGAGTAAAAACTTAAAGGAATTTCGCACCATATCAAATCTATGGGTTGAAAAGAGAGGACCGGGTGGATATGCAGACGAATTGATCATAGAAACGGACAAAGGGAAATTCAAGTTAATTTCCGAGCACAATATCAGATATGTGTTAAATGATGGGAAGGCAAAGGTCATCTTACAGAATGGTAAAGAAGTAGAAAGTAAAAACCTGCTGCCCAGTGGATTCTTTGCGATTGAGCCATCTTTTAAAAGCAAACAATTAACAGGATATCGTCTTTTAGGCGGCGGATTTGGTCATGGTGTGGGAATGAGTCAGAACGGAGCCAAGAACATGGCCCTGAAAGGGTACACGGTATCGGATATTATTTCGTTTTTTTATACAAACTGTGAAGTCAAAAATATTTATTCTTGACTTTTTTCGTTGAACTCATTATCATAAGAAAAGATAAATGCATTGAAGGTGTCAAGTAGTGGTTTATTTTCTTACAGAGAGAGGAAGTCGTCGGCTGGAAATTTCCTCAAGTTCAGGTAAATCATGAATTTCCCACCGGAGCTGCTCGTGTGAAGAATTTTGTGTAGTGCGAGCCGTGTGACACGCGTTAAGTGTAATGAAGCGCCTGTGTAAACAGGAATCAGGGTGGTACCGCGGATTTATTCGTCCCTTACAGTGAGAACTGTAAGGGATTTTTTATTGCATTCAAAAGTAAGACTTTACGAAGAAAGGAAAAGAACATGAAAGCAAGATTAGAAGAGATTAAAGCACAAGCACTTGCTCAAATTGCAGCAGCAGATTCTATGGAAGGCTTAAATGCTATACGTGTGGCTGTGCTGGGAAAGAAAGGAGAACTTACTGAGGTTCTGAAATCTATGAAAGATGTGGCACCGGAAGACCGTCCTATGGTTGGTCAGATAGTGAATGAGACCAGAAGTGCAATTGAATTGGAATTAGATACGAAGAAGGCGCAAATGGAAAAAGACCTGCGCGAAGCCAAAATGAAGGCAGAAGTGATTGATGTTACATTGCCGGCTAAGAAATCTGAACTTGGTCATAGACATCCTAATACCATCGCATTGGAAGAAGTAGAGAGAATCTTCATTGGTATGGGATATGAAGTGGTAGAAGGACCTGAAGTGGAAAAGGATTATTATAACTTCGAAGCGTTGAATATTCCTGCAGACCATCCTGCAAAGGACGAGCAGGACACCTTTTATATCACAGGGGACATTTTGCTTCGTACACAGACCTCCGGCGTGCAGGTGCATGAGATGGAAAAGGGCAAATTACCTATCAGAATGTTGGCTCCCGGAAGAGTGTTCCGTTCCGATGAAGTGGATGCCACGCATTCCCCTTCTTTCCATCAGATTGAAGGTCTGGTAATCGACAAAAATATTACCTTTGCTGACTTGAAGGGCACTTTGGCAGAGTTTGCCAAAGCTTTGTTTGGAGAGCAGACCAAGGTAAAATTCCGTCCCCATCATTTCCCCTTCACTGAACCCAGTGCGGAAATGGATGTGACCTGCTTTAAGTGTGGTGGTAGCGGATGCCGTTTCTGTAAGGGTAGCGGCTGGATAGAGATTCTAGGATGCGGAATGGTACATCCCCATGTATTGGAGATGAGCAATATTGACCCTGAAGAATATACCGGATTTGCCTTCGGTGTGGGCTTAGAGCGTATTGCACTTCTGAAGTATGAAATTGACGATATGCGTTTGCTTTATGAGAATGATGTTCGTTTCCTGAAGCAATTCTAAAAATAACGAAGATAGAGAGGATATTGATATGAATACAGGATTATCATGGATTAAAGCATATGTACCTGAGCTTGACTGTACCGATCAGGAATACTGTGATGCAATGACTTTGAGCGGTACCAAAGTGGAAGGCTTTGAGAGAAGAGATAAAAACTTAGAGAAAATTGTAGTTGGTCAGATATTGGAAATAGAAAGACATCCCGACGCAGATAAATTGATTATTTGCCAGGTGAATGTGGGCACTGAAACCATTCAAATCGTAACAGGCGCGCCTAATGTAAAAGTTGGTGATAAAGTGCCTGTTGTATTGGATGGCGGTAAAGTGGCTGGAGGCCACGATGGCGGTCCTCTTCCCGAAGATGGCATTACCATCAAGGCAGGCAAGCTTCGCGGCATTCCTTCCTGCGGTATGATGTGTTCCATCGAAGAATTGGGAAGCGACAGAAATATGTATCCCGAAGCTCCCGAACTGGGAATTTACATCTTCGGTGACGATGCGGTAGTAGGAAGCGATGCTGTAGAATTACTTGGATTGCACGACACCGTTTTCGAGTACGAAATCACCAGTAACCGTGTGGACTGCTACAGTGTTCTGGGTGTGGCAAGAGAAGCTGCAGCAACTTTTAAGAAACCTTTTGTTCCCCCTGTGATAAAAGAGACCGGCAATGGGGAAGATGTGAAT
>CAJGCP010000028.1 GCA_904501885.1 uncultured Acetatifactor sp.
CAGAAGTTTAAGCCTTCTGTAATGCGTCTGTATGACCCTGCGGAGACCGCATCTTTGATTAAGAAAATTGTAGGTGTGGAGAAGCCCGGTGCGTTTATGAACATCGCCATCGAGGGTTGCAAGGAGATGGTAGATGTCGAAGAAAAGATTCTGTTGGAGACCTTTGCAAAATATGGCGCAGAGGACCTTGGAAGTGAATATGGCGAGAAGTGGTGGAATGAGAAGATTACCTTCTTCTATCCCGGCCACATGATGGATATTCCTCAGATGTTTGGTACCATGGACACCATCGCTCCTTACGGCAAGATTGAAGAGATTTATTGGGCTATGAAAGAAGCCATCGAGACCAATCATCCTCAGGCCAAGTTCATCGCTCACTTCTCTCACTGGTATGAGTGGGGCGCAATGGTTTATGATCGTTTCATCGTAGATGGCAAGGACGTTCCTCAGGATCCTGTAGAGGCACTTCGTATGCATCAGGAAATCTGGACCACAGGTGTGCGTGCGGCATTGGCTCACGGCGGTGTGGTAAATGACCACCATGGTGTAGGTATCAAATTGGGACGTTTGATGAAGGAACAGTATGGTCCTGCAATGCAGGTATTTGAAGGTTTGAAAAAACAGCTTGACCCGAACGGCATTATGAACCCGTTCAAGTTGGGTCTGTAATTCCAGGGAGGTAGAGATTATGATGTCAGAAAAAAGCAAACAACATGTAGAATCCTGTCGTTTCTGCTGGATGTGTCATCACATCTGTCCCATTGGAAATGCCACCGGATTGGAGAGAAATACAGCAAGAGCAAGAGCGTTGGGCCTGTCTTTGGTGAATCGTGGCGCCATTGAACTTGCGGAAGTGATTGACAATATTTATGAATGTGCCTGCTGCGGCGGTTGTGTGAAGGATTGTATCACAGGATGGGATCCCGTGATGTTCACCAAGGAAGCAAGATTGGACGCGGCGATGGAGGGTGTACTTCCTGAGTACATTAACAAGTTAGTAGATAACTGTTTAGAAATCGGCAATGCGTATGGTATCACTGAAGTGGATGCAACGCTTGCAAAGGCTGCAGCTGCTCATGGAGCAAAGACTGATGTGCTTTTGTTCCTGGGTGTGGATGCTACTTATAAGGTGCCTCAGGCGGCAGTAAACGCTATCAAGGTATTGGAAAAAGCAGGCGTAACATTCACGGTTCTGGACAAAGAACCTGCCAGCGGTCAGCAGTTGGAGTACTTAATCAGTGCAGCTAACGAGACCAAGGAGCAAATGATTGCCTGTGCAAAGGCAGTAAATGAATTCAAGACCGTAGTGGTATTTGATCCTCAGGACGCAAAGGTATTTAAGCGTGAGTACAAAGAGTGGGGCGTAGAGTTGACTGCTGATGTAGTGACCTTCACCGCATATGTGGCAGAACTTTTGAAGAGTGGTGTATTGAAGGCATCTGCTTCCGATAAAGAAATGGTTTATCAGGATCCCTTCCAGCTTTCCAGAGATTTGGATGAGACCACTCCTGCAAGAGAAGTGGTAAATGCTTATGCTGTATGTAAGGAAATGTTGGTGAATGGTGCGGCAACCATGTGGGCCGGTAACATTCTGATGAAGGAATGGATGCCCCAGGTCATCGACAAAGTAGCAGCTAACCGCATCAGAAATGCCAAGGGTGTGGGCGCAGATACCATGGTAACAGCAAGTGTATCTGAGTACGCAGCACTGAAGGCAGTGGACCAGAGTGATGTCAAGATTCTCTCTTTGGAAGAATTGATTTTAGGATAATAGGAGGCAGACGCTATGTTAGTCGGTTTAAAAGAAATTTTGGACATGGCACAAAAAGGCGGATTTGCCATTCCTGCATTTAATGTTTATAACATGGAAACAGTTGTGGGTATCGTTGAAGCGGCAGAGGAAGCAAAGGCTCCCATTATTATGCAGGTATACCCCAGACTGGTAAAGGAAGGTGTGGCATATTATTTGGCACCTTCCATCATTGCAGCAGCAAAAAAAGCCAGCGTTCCGGTATGTTTCCATTTGGACCATGGTCCTTCCGAATTGGAAGTAACCAGATCCTTATATTGGGGAGCAACAGGTATCATGTTAGATGGTTCCACTCTCCCCTATGAAGAAAATGTGGCATTGACCAAGCGTGTGGCAGATACCTGTGCACATCTTGGCATCTCTATTGAGGGTGAGTTGGGACATGTGGGTAGTGTCAATGACAATGGCATGGACGAATTCACCAATGTGGAAGAAGCCGCTGACTTCGTAAAACGCACGGGCGTAGCATGTCTGGCAGTGTTAGTGGGCAATGCTCACGGAAGGTACAAAAAACCTCCCAAGCTGGACATTGACAGAATCGCCAACATCTACGGAGCCACCAATCACACTCCTCTAGTTCTCCATGGTGGCTCCGGTATTCCGGATGATCAGATTAAACTGGCAGTGAAAGCGGGTATCCGCAAGATGAACTTTGCCACCGATATCTGTTATACCTTCCTGGATGCAGTTGGTGAAGAATTGAATAATCCTGAGAGGAGCATTGCGTTGGATAACTTCATGAAGTATCCCATTGCAAAAGTGAAGGAATTTGCACTTCAGAAGATTGCACTTCTAGATGCAGCCGGAAAGGGAGTATATGAGTATAAGTAACGAAATATCCGTACAGGTGGCAGGCGTGGGTGCCTGCGTGGCGGATACACTTTATACTTTGACGGGTTTTCCAAAAGAAGATACGAAGCTTCGCGCAGAAGATTCAAAAATGGCAGGCGGCGGACCGGTAGCGACCGGTCTTGTCGCTGTTTCCAAATTGGGGGTTTCTACCGCATATTTGGGTGTTCTGAGTGAAGATGCGTCAGGTATTTTCTTAAAAGAAGATTTTGAAAAGTATGGCGTAAATACCCAGGCTATAGTAAAATATAAAGAGGGCTATCGGTCCTTTTCTTCCAGTATTTGGTTGAACAGGACAGAAGGAACCAGAACCTGCGTCTTTGACAGAGGTAATTTACCTCCCTATGTATTGAATGAAGAGGGAGCAGCCGTCCTGCGTCAGGCAAAGATTTTGATGGTGGACGGCAATGAATTGCAGGCGGCAATCGATGCGGCCACCTATATTCACGCCTACGGTGGTAAGGTACTTTATGATGCTGGTGGCAGATACGAAGGGGTAGAAAAATTGCTTCCCCAGGCGGACATATTGATCCCTTCTGCCGAGTTTGCATTGGGCATCACAGGGGAAACAGACATTGCCCAAGCGGCAGTGAAATTATACGAAACCTATCAGCCGGAAGTGGTGGTGATCACTGATGGTAAAAACGGCGGTGTGATTTATCAGGGCGATACTGTGGAGCATTATGAAGCTTTCAAAGTAGATGCGGTAGACTCCAACGGTGCCGGCGATGTGTTCCATGGAGCCTTTGCAGCGGCAGTTGTAAAGGGCTATTCCTACAGGGAGTGCTGCACCTTTGCAAGTGCGGTTTCTGCAGTGAAATGTACCGGATTCGGTGCCAGAGAGTCGGCTCCGGACATGGCTATGTTGGAAACGTTCTTAAGAGAGCGGGGCGTGACCCTATAAAAGATAGGATTCAAATAATACCAGAGAAATTATAGCCGTGGTAAGAAACGGCTATGCACGAAAATAAATCGGATAAAGAGAAGGTTGCAACATATGAAATATTTATTGGGAATTGATTTCGGTGGAGGCTCTTCTAAGGCTACATTGATTGACACAATGGGCAATATTGTAGCGGAAAACACAGTAGAATATCCGACCTACTATCCAAATCTCGGATGGTGTGAACAGGAGCCTGCAGATTGGAACCGGGCTCTGGCAGAGAATGTCCAAAACTTATTAAAAAAGTCCTCCGTGAACGCGGAGGACATTTTGGCATTAGCCATAGATTCTGCCACACATACTTGGGTGATGTGCGACGAGGATTTCAAGCCTCTTCGGCCGGCCATTCATTGGACGGATTCCAGATCCGTTGCTGAGGCGGAACAGTTGAAGAAAGAATATGGGGACATGATTTTTGAACAGAGTTTCCATCATCCCGGCACCATCTGGACGCTTCCTCAGATTTTGTGGGTGCGAGAGCATGAGCCGGAGCATTTTAGCCGCATGCGATATATCTTCTTTGAAAAAGATTATATCCGCTATGGACTTACAGGAGTCTATTGTACGGATTACATAGAGGCACAGGGCAGCATGCTGTTTGATTGCCGTGCGAACAAGTGGAGTGAGAAGTTGATGGCCATCGCAGGCGTCAACGAAGAACAGCTTCCGCCACTGAAAAAGCCCACGGATGTGATTGGCGCAGTGACGGTAGAGGCAGCGGAATTGACCGGTTTGGCAGCAGGTACGCCTGTAATTTGCGGTACCACGGACACTGTAATGGAGGTGTTTGCATCCGGTGCAGTGTCTCCAGGAGATGTGACAGTGAAGCTTGCAACGGCAGGAAGAATTTGTGTCATCACGGAAACTCCTTATCCTAACCGTCACCTGGTAAATTATGCCCATGTAGTGGAGGGGCTTTGGTACCCCGGTACGGCCACCAAGGCGGCGGCCAGTTCCTATCGTTGGTATAGAGATACCTTCGGGGGAAGTTATGAAGAATTGAACCGTGGCGCACAAGAGGTACCTATTGGTTGTGAGGGACTGATGTATCACCCCTATTTGAACGGAGAACTGACACCTTACGGGGATGTATCTTTGTGCGGTAGTTTTATCGGTATGAGAGCTACCCATACAAAGGGACATTTTACCCGTGCGGTATTGGAGGGTGTGGCGTTGTCCCTGCTTCATTCCAAGAAGACCTTGGAGGAGATGGGTATTTCCATTGACAAGCCTGCCACCATCATCGGCGGCGGTGCCAAAGGTGATTTGTGGAGACAGATTACCGCAGACTGCTTGGGAATAGAATTGAAGAAGACAGTGAGCAGTGATTCCTCTCTGGGCTCTGCTATGTTGACAGGTATGGCGATCGGTGTTTTTGCGGATGCCAAGGCTGCGGTTGAGGCTTGCGTGCGAGCAGAGTCCATTACCAAGCCTAATCTTGAGAATCACAGTGCTTACGAGAAAATTTTTGAGGAATATGTGGCAGTGCACGATGCACTGGCTCCCATATATCATAAAAGAAGTGGTATGTCATAAATGTTGCGATGTGCCATGGCCTGTGCGCTATGCGGACAATTGCGTCATATGCTTTAATTGGAGTAGTTTATGAAAATAGTTGTATGTGTAAAACAAACTGCGGACGGAGAACTAAATCCCTTTGATGCCAGTGCCTACGAAGCGGCGTTGCGGATTGCTGACAGCGAAGTTATCTTATTGTCCATGGGGCCGGAGCGCACCGGTGAGATGCTTTTGAATCTCACCCGACTGGGAGCCAAGGAAGCCTATCATCTTTGCGATCCGGCTTTTGCCGGGGCAGACACTTTGGCAACGGCCTACACCTTATCCCTGGCTATTGGGAAATTGCGGCCGGATCTGGTGATTTGCGGCAGGCAGACGGTGGACGGGGATACGGCACAGACGGGCCCGTCACTGTCAGTGATGGCGAACTTGAATCTGATTACCAATGTGATGAAGATAGCAGAGGTGATATGTCCCGAGGATGGTGGAGAGATATCCGGTGGAACCCGTGACTTGGCGGGTAGCGGCGCAGGTCTTTGCTGTGAAACCAGAGATGGCATCCTGCATAGAGTTCCTTATCCTGCCCTGATTACGGTGGAGAGAATTCACCATTTGCGATTGCCAAGTATTCGGTCTAAGCGGGGCGTTGTAACCAGATGGACAACGGAGGATATCGGTGCGGACCCTACCCGATGTGGCATGCAAGGATCACCCACCAAGGTGGTGGCCTCCTTTGCCAATGAAGAAGGCAAGCGGAAATGCAAATTTATTCAAGCGCAGGAATTGCTGGTGGCGGTGGCAGCGGGATTGTCCAAGGAAAAGGACAGACTGAAACCTGTTTCCAGACCGGGAAAACTTTTGCCCGATGTGTGGATTGTGGGCGAAGATCCCAGACCCTACGGCGAAATGGTCAGTGATAGTGTTACGGTGATTGATAGAAAAAACTTTGCGGCGGATATTGGGAACGATACAAGAGTCTTCGCAGAGAAATTTGCAGAGTATGTACGGGAACACAATCCCCAGGTAATCCTTTGGGGTTCGGATGCCTGGAGCAAGGCAGTGGCGCCCCAGGTGGCAGCTATTTTGCAAACGGGCTTATGTGCAGACTGCACAGCCCTTGAGACGGACGGCGAGAACTTGTTCATGTATCGGCCGGCCTTCTCCGGCAACATCATCGCCAAGATTATTTGCGGCACCACACCGGTTATGGCTACTGTGCGAACGGTGGATAAAGAAGGTGCAGATGTGATCTGTAGCATCGGCAGAGGTGCCAAGGATGCTGTGGAGCAGATAGAGGAATTTGCAAATTCTATGAATTGGGAACTGGCGGCTTCCAGAGGCGCAGTGGACGGGGAGTTTCAGCCCTACCACAGACAAGTGGGCATCACGGGTAAAAGTGTTAGTCCGGCTGTCTATCTTGCCGTTGGTATCTCAGGCGCAGTACATCATATTGCCGGTATGAAACAATCGGGAACAGTGATTGCAATCAATCCCGATCCGAAAGCTCCTATATTCGAGTACGCAGATTACGGGGTAATTGGAACCATTGAGGAAGTGTTGGACCATTTACTGATATTTAAGAAAAGTAATGCACAAAAATGTAAAAGCACAATGCGTGCAGTAAAAATTAAGAACAATAATACGACACAGGTGTCATAAAAGGAGGGACAAAAAATGAGTTTCAAGAAAAGGTATGAAAAAAAGATCGGTTATACTCCCATTTGCAAGATTGGTGAGTGCAGCCTGAAGAAATTGGAGTTCGGCATCATTGAACTGGAAGCAGGCGGGTTACAGGAGTTTGATACGCAGGACAGAGAAGTGGCTTTCATTATGTTGGAAGGTCATTGCGATGTTGCTTTTGACAGCACCTGCTGGAGAAATGTGGGCAACAGAAAGAATGTATTTGAGAATCGTAAGGCAGAGAGTTTCTATATGCCCAGGGATCAGAAGTTGCAGATTAAGGCATTGTATCATGTGAAGATTGCAGTTTGCGGTACCCCGGTGACGGAAAAGACCGAAGCACAACTTTTGAGAGAAGATCATGTGGTGCTGAAGACCCTGGGCAGAGTTCCTTTTGAGAGAGAAACCAGCTTCATCATTGACGGAAATTCCAATGCAAAAGTATTGACCATTGGCGAGTGTTATGTGACGGAAGGTAACTGGGCGGGATTCCCTCCTCACAAGCATGATGAGGACAATATGCCCACAGAGTGTATTTGTGAAGAAATTTACTACTTTTTGTTTGACCCCGAGCAGGGCTTCGGGGTACAATGTCTGTATACTGCTGACGGAGCATTGGACGAGGCGTACCGCGTGAAAAATGACGAATTGGTGGAATTCCCTTATGGCTACCATTCCACCGTTTCCACACCCGGTTACCAAACCTATTTCCTCTGGTTAATGGCGGGCGATTATCAGGGATTTAACAGAAGTAACGATCCCGCTCACGATTGGATAAAGTAATCAGGAAAAACCTGAAAGGATATCAGAACAAGAAAGTAGAAGGAAAAATGATTTATGCTGAAAGTAGGATTGATTGGATGCGGCGGCATCGGTGCCGTGCATGCAGAATGTTGGCTGGCTATGAGGGACAAGGTTGAACTGGTGGCAGTGGCTGACATGAATGAAGAAAGAGCACAGAAGTATGCGGACAAGGCAGGCGGTAAGATGTATCGCGACGGACGAGATCTTTTGAACAATGAAGAGTTGGATGTGATAGACATCTGTGTACCTACATTTCTTCATGCAGATTATCTGGAATGGGCGATGGAGAAAGTGCCCAATGTCATCGTGGAAAAGCCGGTATGTCTGAAAGAAGAAGAGGCGCAAAGAATACTTGACGCTGAGAAAAAAACCGGTGCATTGGTGCAGGTGGCGCATGTGGTGCGCTTTATGGACGCATATGCATACCTGAAAAAGTTGGTGGAGGATGGCACCTACGGTAAGGTAGTTGCAGGAGATTTTACACGTCTTAGCCCTCGTCCTACTTGGATGGCAGGACATGATGATATGAACCGAACCGGCTCCATGTCATTGGATATGCATATTCATGATGTGGATTATATTCGTTATCTAATGAACGGAGAACCGGATTCTATTCATACCCAAGCAGTTAAAGACGAAAATGGTATCATCCAGCATATATGGACAAGTTTCAAATATGGTAATGCAGTACTGATGGCAGAGGGTTCGTGGAATTATACTTCGGGAATGCCTTTCGCACAGACTTTTCGCGTGAGACTGGAAAGAGCTGTGGTGGTGCTTAGCGAGGATGGTGCACTTAAGGTATATCCTGAGCAGGGCGGCGAGATTTTGCCGGAAATCGGTGCAAAGGAAGAAATGGACATGGGCATCAATGTATCTGATATGGGTCCTTACCTCAATGAAATCAGATACTTTATTGAGATCATAGAAACACAGAACCTCAACAGTATCGTACCCTTGTCCGAAGCGATTGCTTCTTTCCGCTTGGCAAAGAAAGAAATGGAACTGGCATAACGGCAGCGACCAACATGGAAACCAGCGAAGGAACGGTTGGTTACGCAGAATAAAATGGAAAATAGGAGTAGAAAAATGATGAAAATAGGCGTTAGAATATCCTGCTTGGAAGAAAAAATGAATTTCGAAACGGAATTTAAGAGAATGGTGGAGATGGGAATTTCCTCCTGCCAGTTGAGTGTCTTTAATATGTCGCATTATACAAAAGAGAACGCGGAGACCGTGAAGCGTCAGGCGGAAGAATACGGCATTACGATTTCTGCCCTTTGGGCTGGTTGGACCGGTCCCTGTGAGTGGAACTTTACCGCAGGCCCAGACACTTTGGGTATTGTGCCGGTGGCTTACAGAGATAAGCGTGTGCAGGAATTGCTTTTAGGTAGTCAGTTTGCAGAATGGGTAGGCATTAAAAATGTCATCACTCATGTGGGCTTTATCCCTGAAAACATGAGCGATCCTAATTATAACGGCGTGGTAGTGGCGCTTCGTTATCTGTGTACCATTATGAAATCCAGAGGCCAGAATTTCCTTTTCGAGACAGGCCAGGAGACCCCTGTGACATTGCTTCGTACTATTGAGGCGGTTGGCACCGGAAATATGGGTATCAACCTGGATACTGCTAACCTGATTCTCTACGGTAAAGCAAATCCCGTGGATGCATTGGATGTCATCGGCAAGTATGTGATGGATACCCACATCAAGGATGGTATGTACCCTACCTGTGGTGACAAGTTGGGCAAGGAAACCCGCATCGGCGATGGCAAGGTGGATTTCTTCAACTTCGTGAAAAAACTGCACGAATTGGGTTACACCGGACCTTTGACCATCGAGCGTGAAATCAGTGGCGAGGAACAAACCAGAGATATCATCTATGCGAAGGCTTATTTGGAAGATATCAAGGCAAAACTAAATATTGAATAAATATTAAAAGGAATGGGAGGTTGTGTTGCACATAGAATGAGTAACACAGGAAATAAATATGGTACTTTCTATTTTTGCATTGCAGTTATATTTGGAACAGTTTCACGGTGATAAGGCGGCAGCACTGGACTATGCCAAGGCAGCAGGTTTTGAGACGGTGGAGATTTTTGACAGTGAGTTGAATGGCACTACGCTTCATGACTATCACGAACTGGTGAAAGCTCATGGCCTTGACATCAGCACCGTGATCAGAATGTCTTGTTTTCCTATCGCAGATGAGGCAATCTACCAAAAGGAAATGACGAAAATCAAGGCACTAATTGACGATGCTGACAGAGAAGGCATCCCGATGCTAATGGTCGTTCCTATGGCGGATTATGTGAAGACAGAAGAAGATAGAATCTTCATGAGGGATATGATTGTCAAGGGCATGAACGAGATTATGGAATACGGCAAAGATAGCGGCGTGGCCATTATGACCGAGAATTTTTCCAGAAAGGATTATCCTTTTGGAACCATTGAGGAGATGCGCTACATTCTGGATCATGTGCCTGGCATGAAGTACAATTTTGATACCGGTAATTTCTATTTTAGATATTGTGATGTGTTGGAAGCATATGAGGTTTTGAAAGACCGTATTATTAATGTACATATTAAGGATTGGAAGAACGATGAAAATGGCGAGTTCAATGTGGAAGACCTTCCCAGATTTACCGGTGCGGCCATCGGTGATGGCGTGCTTCCCATGGGCGAGCTGATTGACAGATTAAAGGCGGATGGCTACGAAGGCCAGCTGGTGGTGGAGATCAATCCTGTGGCGGAAACCACGCAGATGATTGATGAGTCTGTTGCGTTTATTAAGAGTAAACTTGCATAATGTGTAAAACGGATAAAGTATTTGGTTGTAAAGTTCACTAAAGTGTGAAAGGCGCGCAGCGCCGGAGGAGCGAGACATGGAGTTGATGATGCGAAACCCTACTTCCGCAAATGTGGAGCAGGAGATAGATATGCTTCTTGAGTACATCAAGGAGTACCCCAAATCCATTGACAATATTTGGATGTGTACTATTTACGGCTATCCCAAAATGGAGGCTCATAAAGCGTATGCAAAGCGTTTGGTGGAAGGAGCCAAAAGAATCAGAGAGACCCATGTCACCGTTTCTATGCAGATTAGTAATACCATAGGACATGGGGATAGGCACGGACTCAGTCAGGATTTTTCCGGCTTGGTTTTTGAAGGGTCTCCGGTGGAAACCCTGGTGGGTCATGATGGTAAAAAGGCGGGCTACACCTTTTGCTGGAGAGGGGAGTACTTCAGAAAGTACATGAAGGAAACACTGAAATATTATATGGAAGTGCAGCCGGATTGTCTGTGGATTGATGATGACTTGAGGCCGGACAATCACAACCCTGTTTCTTATGCATGTTTTTGTGACCATTGTATTGATACCTTTAATGCACAGCACGGCAGTTCCTTTACCAGAGAAGCATTGGTGCAGGAGTTTTTGCATGGCGATAAAAAGTGGAGAAAGCGTTACATAGATTTTATTCGTCAGGGAATATATGATTTTACTTATGATTTTGCAAAGACGGTGCACGAACTGTCACCCAATACTACGGTGTGTTTGCAGAATGGACCCAGACGGGCATATAGTGGCTTTGACCATACCCATATTTTTGATGCTATTAAGGATGCCACAGGCAAGGCGCCCAAGTTTAGACCCGGTGCCGGCGCTTATGACGATCACAATCCGAATGTGTTGGTTGATAAAATGGTGGATCTGGATTATCAGACATCCCTTATGCCGGACTATGTCAATAGTGTAGCACCGGAAATCGAAAGTTTGCCCTGTCAGGTGTTTGGCAAATCTCCTGCAGGTAACGCATTAGAGACCTCCATCTATTTTGCGGCGGGTTATACGGATATGAGTTATTCTATGCTACGCGTCGGTGTGGAAGATTTGAACTGGTATAAGAGAATTCTGAAATTGTTCGAAGAGCAGCGCCCTTACTGGGAGGAGTTGACAAAGCGAGCCACGGATACCCATCAAAGTGGTCTGCGTTACTTCCTGTCCAGGGACTCTTGGGCGAGAGATATTGCGCCGGATGAAGATATGAAGGATTTGAATACGCTTCATTATAAAGGTGCACAATTGTTGCTTCGGGACGCATTCCCCATTACCTTCTACAAGGAGGAAAAGGACATCTACATGATTCATCCGGACATGGCTCGCATCATGTCGGATGAAGAAATTCAAGATTTGATGGGTAAGGTCGTGGTGACCGATGCGGAGACTATAAAGATCCTTATCGAAAGAGGATATGAGTTCGACGTAAAGGCAGCCCGGGTGGATGATTTGGATGCGTTCAAACTGAGGGAAAAGATGGTGGACCATCCGGTAAATCCTGCCGGTTTCGAGGCTTGGAAAACCACGTTCTTTACCGCAGGGAAATCGGATGCATATCGTCTGTATCAGCCCGGTGATAATGTGGAAGTTATCAGCGTGTACGACAATACATTGCCTTTGGAACCCTATGGTGATGACGAAGAATATCCCTATGGTATCGCAGGAGCAGTCATCAAAACCGTCGAGGGTGGTACATGGGGTGTGTTGGGATATGTTCCCTGGAAGGGCATTATGCCCATGAATAAGAGGGAGCAGATGCTGAATCTGGCGGATTATATCAGTGGAAACAAACTGGCAGCCAGAGTGATATCTCCTATCCAGGCAGTGCTTCTGCCCAGAGAGAATTTGAAGGGAGAGACCGTGCAGGTATCATTGATCAACTGCACCGTAGGTCACACGGGAGAGATAGAACTTCTCGTTCGCAGACCGGTGGCAGAAGATTTTTATTATATGTCTCAAACCCAGGGAAGAACACAGTTACCCTACCGTAAGGAAGGGGAGAATTATATTGTCACGATACCCGATATGGAAGCTTGGACCGTGGGAACGGTATTTTGTGATTCAGGAGAAAAGAGGAGACAGGACGCAACCGAGGGTGTGCATCCTGAGAAAAGAGGAGAACAAAAATGGCTGAATTGTATGCAGAATACGAAGACAGAGTGAGGGAAGAAAAGAAAACGGATGGAAAGGTAAACCGGTATTCTAAATATTGCGATTTGATTTACTATCAATCCAGTATTCATCCGGAATTAACCTTGGCAATGCGTGTGTCCAAACCGGAGAAGCCTTCCTATATCTTGGCCGGGACTCATGGCTGGCATATGAGTATCAAGAAGTTCGAGGAACTGGAGGCACCGGAAAGCGAATACCTGATGGTGCAGGTAGATATGCGTGGTCGTGCGTATTCTGATGGAAAGCCGGACTGCAACGGTTGGGAACTTTATGATGTGATTGATGCAATCGAATATGTAAAGAAGCATTACAGTGAATATATCATTGATCAGGATGTGGTATACTTTGAGGCCGGAAGCGGCGGTGGCGGTAACGCCTATGCCATCGCAGGTAAATTCCCGGATTATTTTGCCCAGGTTACGGCCCTTTCCGGTATGTCTGATTACATTCCCTATTATGAAGATGATAAGATTGGTGAATTCAGGGATGAAATGGATGTGTGGATTGGAGATTTTTCCAACAAGGAAGCATATACTGCCAGAAGTGGTATTGCGCTTTTGCCTAATCTGTGTGCTCCCTTGGCAATCATTCATGGAGATGGAGATATCAGAGTGCCGATATATCATGCCAGAAATTATGTGGCAGCAGCAGAAAAATGTGGTAAACAGGATATGGTTTCCTATTTGGAACTGACCGGTGTGGGTGGTATGGACCACTATGATAATATCACCGAAGAGCAGAAGACGGAAATGCTGGCATTTCCTGAAGGCTTTAGAAGAGCAAACAGAAAGCCTGTGCAGATCCCCCGCAAGGGCAGAATGATTGTGGGAGGATATTTATTCACCAAAGAGTTCTCTGTGATTCTTGACAGTCTTGATAAGATGGCATCGGTAGAATATGATCTAGACAAGCGAATTTTACATGTGCTGGGTGTGGATGAAGGAGAGTACCGCACAGAGTGGTTTTAAGTTTTGACCGAAAAGTGAAAATATGGCGGAATTTTGAGAATAAAAAACAATTGACGAAATCGGGAATAGAGAATATAATGTTAAGAATGATGGCGTAATTTGCGCTTCTAATTGAAGTGCACAGAGAAATAGAGAGGTGAATTTTATGAGAAAGTTCAAATACGAAACACCTGAATTGGAAATTATCCGTTTTACCACTTTGGATGTGATTGAGGTGAGCGGTTCCGGCAGTGATGATTCCGGCGCTTCTGAGGAATCTGAGCAGCCTGTTTTGCCTTGGGACTAAGGAAAAAGGTAAGGAAAAGATAAAAAATAGCATCTTTTGGTGCTGGACATTAGCAAAAAAAAGAGGTAGAATATACCCATATGTATGTAGAAGGGAGAAGTACTATGTTTTGGACAAAAGTCAAAAGGGATTTTAAGCGAAACTGGACCGCATATGTGTTCGCAATTCCCGTAATCGCGTACTACCTTATCTTCTGTTACAAGCCCATGGTGGGTGTTGTAATTGCATTTAAGGATTTCCGTCCCGCGATCGGAATTTGGGAAAGTGAGTGGGTCGGATTACAACATTTTAAAGACTATATAAGTTCTTTCTATTTCTGGCGACTGATCAAGAATACCTTGCGAATCAGTATTACCAATTTGATTGTTGGTTTTCCCGCACCTATTATTTTTGCCTTGCTTGTGAATGAAGTGAGGAATAACAAGTTTAAGAAGACAATTCAGACCATTTCCTATCTGCCCCACTTCGTTTCTATGGTAGTTATCTGTGGTTTGGTGAAACTGTTTGTTGGGCAGGGCGGTTTGATCACTCAGTTCTTTACCTTGTTTGGCAGACCTGACTCGCCCATGTTGGCAGATCCGAATCTGTTTGTGCCGATTCATGTGTTGTCCGGTGTGTGGGCCAGTATTGGTTGGGGTTCTATCCTATACTTGTCTGCGTTGTCCGGTATCAATGAAGAATTGTATGAGGCAGCAGAGATTGACGGCGCGAACAGATGGAAGCAGACCATTCATGTTACCCTTCCCGGTATTTCCACTACGATTATTACCAAGTTGTTGCTGGATGCCGGTCATATGCTCAGTGTAGGATATGAGAAAATCATCTTGTTATACAACGAGAAGATATATGAGACAGCGGATGTTATTTCTTCGTTTACATATCGAAGAGGTCTCTTGGATTTCCAGTGGAGCTTCTCTACTGCAGTAGGTCTCTTTAACTCCGTTATTAACTTTATCCTCATTATTGTGTTCAATAAGATTAGTAAAAAAGTCTCTGAAGTAGGACTTTGGTAGGAGGGTAAAATGAATAGAAGAAAAAAATTAGGCTTTAACGGCCATACGGCGTTTGTTATTTTCAATACAATATTTATGATATTTATGATTGTGATTACATTGTATCCTTTTTATTACTCTGTAATTGCGTCCTTCAGTAATCCGGGTAAATTGATGGCTCATCAGGGTGCGTTGTTGTTGCCTCTGAAACCATATACCGGAGAGGCATATCAGGTTATTTTCGACCATCCTTTGGTACTTAGCGGTTTCAAAAACAGTTTCATTGTCCTGTTTTTGGGTACCTTCTTGAACTTGGTTGCTACTTCACTTGGCGCATATTTCCTGAGTCTTAAGAACGTACTTTGGAAAGATGTGGTTGCATTTATGATTATCTTCACCATGTACTTCGGTGGTGGTATGATTCCTGTGTATTTGACAGTAAAGCAGTTGGGATTGACCAATACTTTGTGGTCTCTGATGATTCCCGGGTTGATTGGTACTTACAATATGATCATCTTGAGAACCGGTTTCCAGGCAGTGCCTGACAGTTTGAAGGAAGCAGCTATTCTGGATGGAGCAAGTCATATGCAGTTGCTGACCCAGGTGATCCTTCCTTTGTGTAAGGCAAACCTTGCGGTTATCATGCTCTACTATGCGGTAGGTCACTGGAACGCATGGTTCAATGCATCCATTTATATTCGTGATAACACATTGTTCCCGATCCAGTACGTAGCACGTAACTTTATGGAATCCCCCGATTTGATGGGTGGAGCGGGATCTGAAGCTGCCAGATATCAGGAACTTTTGAAGTATGCACTGATTATCGTGGTGTCTTCTCCCATCGTTATCATTTATCCTTTCTTGCAGAAGTACTTTGCAAAGGGTGTTATGGTAGGTGCGTTGAAGGGTTAAGCAGAAAACTCATTTCAAAAACGATTATATTGAGGTTGTTTGGCGATTGCCAAACAACCTTTTTTATGGTTTCGTATATATGCAATTTAGATTTCAAACTGCAGAAAAAGACAGTTAATGATAAAAAGGGGGGCCGTTTGTGAGAAAGACAGCAGGTGTGTACTAAAAATAAGAGAAATGTCCATAGACGAAGAGGACGAAATTATATATAATATGTGTACGGTGTATTGTATAGAAGGAATAGTATAAGGGCATTTGGGTGCCCTAGCGCCCATAGACACCCATAGCAAGAGGAGGAGTTAGTATGAGAAAAAGCAGAAAAATGACCAGACTATTGGCAATGGCACTGACATTGGCAATGGTACTCAGTGGTTGCCAGCTTCCTGCTACATCAGAAGATGCGTCTGTACCTTCATCCGTAGTGGTGGAATCAGAGAGTGACAGTGCATCTGTGGAAGTGGAGTCCTCAGAGGAAGTGACAAAAGAGGACATTCTGGCAGAGGATGATATTCTGTCCTACGATGACGAATTCCGTAAGGAGTTCGATTTGGCTACCAGAGATGAGGCTGTAGCGGACCCTGACCCTGCAGATGAGCCGCTGGTTGACTTGGATGCAGAAGAGAAGGAGACTACGGTGGTTTTGGCATCCGGTCGTGACTGGGTAAAGTATGTACTGGATGTGGCAGATTACCGTAAATATCACAAGGATTTGGAGGCTGCATTCGGAGATGATTGGGACGCGTACGTGGATCATTGGTTGACCACCGGTGTCTATGAAGGCAGAACCCAGGGCGTACTGTTTGACCCTTTTGCTTATGCAAATGCATACGAGGATGTCAAAGCAGAATGTGGCGATGATGTGAACAAGATTATTGAGCACTACATAGCATTTGGCTTGAAGGAAAACAGACCCATCGGTACCACCGAAGGGTATGAGGACTTTGCGGATAAGATTTCCAGAGAGCAGATGGTGGGTGATGCTATCGACAGAACGCCCAGCACCAGATTGGAAGCACTGGTAGCACAGGCTGAAAATGTGATGCTCTATGGTAGAAATATCGAGGGTGTAAAGTATCCCCAGCTGTTTACAGATGGCTTTAATAAGATCACCAAGGAGCCTGCTGTATGGAACCGCCTTACCACAGACAGTCAGATGATTAACTCCAATCTGTATGCACAAACCAATATGTTGAAGATGTTGGAAGGTCTGTCCAGTATGACCGGGGATGATAAGTACAAGGAAGCGGCATATCAGCAGATTCAGATGCGTTATGACGATCCCTTACTGCACGACAGCAATGGATTGTTCTATGCAGGCGGACATACTATTTTTGATATTATCCAGGGTAAACCGTTTTATCTGTATCATGAGACCAAGGACTATCAGCTTCCTTTGGAATTGTACTATAAGGTAGACCCTGAAGGTTTTGAGAGATATGTGACGGCATTCTGGGATGCCCACGTTTATGACTGGTCCTGTCTGATTATGAACCGTCATGGATATTATGACATTACCCCTACCGCTAACTGGGCTTCTGAGTATACCAATCCGGACCCCTATATAGAATCCTGGACAGCGCCCTTTACCTGTACCGGTAATGACTTGGCGGAGTTGGCATATTATTGCACCTATATGACCGGTGATCCTAAGTACCAGGCATGGGGTGAGAGATTGCTGGAAAAATACATTGGTGTCACCGACCCCATCACAGGACTTACCGGCGCACAGTACGGCATCATGGTGGAAGAGGAAGACGGTGTACGAGACAGATGGTTGTATAACTTTGCCGGCGCAGATTTCGTAGATGCCAGAGGCAATGACTATAAGACCTTAACCGAGTGGGATTCCCGTATTGTAGGTGAAACCCAGAAGACCGACAGAAATACCATTAAGGCAGTACAGGGATATGGCCCTCAGGTATATATTACCTTGTATGAGCAGAGTGGCGACGAGAAGGTGTATGATTATGTGAAGGGTAATATGTTGGGCTTTGTCAGATATATGTATGACAAATCCATTCACAGAACCGTTTCTCCTATGTCCACCAATGGTACAGACTTTAACCCCGGAGAAGGCAATGGCCCTATTTTGATTGCTCCCCGTGGTGGATATTATGCATCTGCAGGCTCCAAGTTTGCAGAGAACGAAGCGGTATTTGAACTGATCCTCAAGAGTTTGATTGACACTGTGGATATGATAAAGGACAGGGATCCTGCGGAGGCAGCAGAAATCTGGGAAGCTGTCAGAGCATGGGGTAACCATGTGGAATTGGGTGACCTTGGTACCTTTATGGGTGAGAATGTAAATGTTAACCTGAATACCAACAGCCACAATGTATACAATACCTTGGCGGTGATTTCTTTGTATAAGCACACCGGTCATGAGGATTATTACAATTTGGCTGTGAAGCTTGGTGAGAATATTTTACAGGCTTACTTCGATGAGGAGTTGGGACTCTTTGTTACCAAATCCAGTTCGGCTTATGCTAAGTGGGATACTGACCCCATGTATGCAATTTTCTGTATCGAGGCTATGACCAGAGGTATGTTGGATGAAATCAGCCTGGATTCGGGCCATGGTGGTGTGGATATCGCCCACGATGGTAGAGGACAGATTAGTGACAGTGAAGTATTCTGGGATGCCAGCAAGGTCACTGTCAGAAAAGTAGACTTGGGCGCAGAGCAGTATTCCCTGATTATGGGCGAAGTGGCTGACTATGATATTAAAGACATATCTGCCCATAAGGACGAGAGAGCTATCCGTCAGATGGTATCGCTTGGCTTGCTGACCGTAGATGATAACGGTAATTTCGAGCCGGAAGCAACCGTAACACATGCTCAGTTGGCTGAGATGGT
The DNA here is from genome assembly GCA_904501885.1 of uncultured Acetatifactor sp. GTDB lineage: Bacteria > Bacillota > Clostridia > Lachnospirales > Lachnospiraceae > Acetatifactor. The sequence continues at coordinate 18,631 of CAJGCP010000028.1, forward strand.
GGTAGACCTCTTTGATTTAGAGAATAAAGCAGCGCTGGATGCGATTTTAGGTGAAGTTCCTTTTGATACCAACCGGATCGCAACCAGAGAAGAAATGGCATATATCCTCGTAAAAGCATTGCAGAATGCGTTGCCTGAAAAGGAATTTTATATTGCAAATGCATTGTATCGTATCACCGATGCAGATACCATTTCCGCTTGGGCAAGAGATTATGCAGATATCGCCACCAACTATCGTTTGATGGTAGATATCACAGAAGATACCTTCCAGCCGAAGGCAGACGTGACCAAGGCTATGGTGGCAGATGCGTTCCAGAATATTTGCAGATATATTGACTTGAAGGGAATGCATCAGTTAAGTGCTGCGATTACTCCTTACAATGCAGACTGTTTGAAGGTGACTTGGGAAACCTCGGAGTCTACTGTTGTGGAAGTTGATGAGAAGGGTAGATTATATCCTTTGAAGGCAGGTTCTGCTACCATTACGGCATATGTAGAAAAGAAGTTTGCGGAAATCGAAGTGATTGTATCCGGTACAGAAGAATGGATGATTAAGGATATCACCTTTAATGGCGAGGACTTTGAAGACTTTAATGCAAACACCCGCGCATATGAAGTGAATCTGCTTCTTGGCACCACTCAGGTACCTACCGTTGAGGCAGTAAGCTATAGCGGTGCGCCTGTCATTGTAAATTATCCTGATGCTCTTCCCGGAAGAATCGAATTCTGGGTAGAAGGTACCGGTGTGAAGTACACCATTGATGTGGATAATTCACTGATTGAATATGCAGTAGACGAAAACTTTAATCATAAAATCGGTACTGCCTTGGAGAAGGTGGCTACTGAAAAATATAACTGGTTTATCAATGGTACTTCCGTAAGCTATAACCCTTCCTGGAAGGTGATTCCCAAGAACTGGGTAAGACCGGATTATGAAGGTTACGGATGTATGATATTCCCCTATCGTCATGAATTCCAGGCAGGTGCAATTGCCAGAATGTGTCTGGGCAGTGATTACGAGTATCTGTTTGGCCCGGATGCAGATGACAAACTGTTAGTCATTGAATTGGAACTGGCAGTAAAGAATTTGAGTGGTAAGTTGAATGGTTTCAATATTTACTTCAGTGAACCCAGAACCACCGGAAGTAAATCCTTTGCAAGATTCCATATCAGTAACGAGAATGAAATTAAGCGCAGAACCGATTCTACCCGGTTTAATACCGGTACGGTCCGCCCGTTACAGGATGAAGAGTTCTATAAGCTGACATTGGTGGTAGATAAGCAGACCAAATTAACCAGTTACTATTTGAATGGAGAACTGGTAGAAAATAATATTTCTCCTTTCCATGCAAATGTAACCGGATTCGGAACTATTTATTTCGAAGTAACCAAGGAAGCAGAAGACTGCAATGCAGAAATGTTCTTTGACAATATCAAGGTGTACGAACTGCAAAAATCTGTGGTGGAAGAGCAGTTTGAGCAGGTACCCAGTCCTACCTTTACACCCAAGCCTACTGCTGTACCAAACCCTGCTTGGGTAGAGTATCCCTTGAATGAGAATTATGATGGTTTTGAAATCGGCACTTTGGCAGCGGCAACCACCGTTGACAAGGGCTATGTATGGGGTATCAACGGACAGGTATATCCGAATTTGACCAAGGTGGTCGCTAAGACTGATGTGGATTCTACAGCTTCTGCAACAGACTATTGTTTGGAGATTCCTTACAATGCAGAAGGCGGTGAGGGAAACTATCGATTGAATATTGATGAAAACCTGATCTTCAAACTAGGTGCAGATGCTGTTGATGATAAGTCAGTAGTGTTTGAAATGGATTTTGCCATCGGTGGCGAGGGCAAGAAGGCGAATGGCTGGCGTGTATTCTTAAGCCAGCGTGCGGGAAGCGGCGGATATCTATCCTCTCCCAGATTCCATATCACGGAGGATTTATTCGGACGTATGAAGGATTCCAGCAGTATCAATACTGCCAAGGCGTATCCTATGTACAAGAATCAATTTTCACATTTGAAGGTAGTAATCAATAAGCAGACCAAGAAATTTACCTACTACCTCAATGGTGTTCCTGTAGAGGTGGGCGTAGCGGCGATGCATGCGAATGTGCCTAACATTGGTACTATTTATATCGGTTCGCCTTTGGAAGTGGTGGATTTGGAAAGTAAGTTGTATATTGATAACTTGAAACTGTATGTAGAAGAAACAAAGCCTGAACCTACAGAGGTGCCGGCCCCCACACCAAAGCCTACTGCAACCCCTATGCCGTACCCTGTGAATGAGGATTATAATTCCTATGCAGAAGGCAGTACCCTTGCATCTACTTCCAAACAGGAATATGCATGGGCAATTACACCTGCGGCACAGGCGGAGGCGGCCACCATTATTTCTAAAGCATCTGTATTTGCAGGTGCAGCAGCGGAAGATTACTGTGTGAAGATTCCATATGATGCTGCCACAGATGTCAACTATCGTCTAAACCTGTCTGCTGAGAATGCGTTCCCTCTGGATACTGCAGTCATTGGCAATAAGGAAATTGTGATTGAAATGGAAGTGGCGTTTGCGGGAGACGGTGCAAAAGTTAACGGATACAATGTATTCTTTAGCCAGAAACATCCTGCAGGAACCAGGTCCAGCGCGAGATTTAATATTTCTGATGTGGTATTAAAGAGATATATCAGTTCTGCGGTGGCCTCTGCTACTGATGTGGCGCCCGGAAAGGATGCATTTGCAAACTATAAGGTAGTGATTGATCCTGCTACTAAAACATATAAGTATTATTGGAATGGTGCGTTGAAGGGAACCGGATGTAGCCCGATTCACACGAATTCACCGAACTTTGGTACACTCCAGATTACGGCCCTTCGCGAAGAAAGCCAGATGGATGTATCTCTATACATCGATAACCTGAAGATTTATTTGGCAGATCCTGTAGTGGGAGAGACGCCTGCACCTACAGCAGTACCTGCGCCTACAGCTACCGTAGCGCCTGGAGCGACCGCGGCGCCTACAGCAGAGCCTACGGAGGCGCCTGTACCTGAGGCTACAGTTGGTCCTGTGAAGGTAGACGAAGGTTTTGATGACAAGACTTTGGGCGCAAATGCAGAAAGCACCACAGGTGATGGTTATACATGGTCCAATACAGCGGCAGTGGCTGGTATGGCGAAGGTAATTGCTAAGAATACCGTGGATGGAACTGCAGCAGCGGGTGATTATTGTATTGAAATTCCCAATGCAACGGCAGGCTCTTATACCATAAAGTTGGATGAGTCCAGACAGGTGGCTTACGATGATGGCGGATACTTGGTAGTGGAGATGGATGTGGCAACAAATGGTGCTATGGGAGCAGATTTCCGTATTGAAGCCAACAATGCAGCCACACAGTCCATTGAGCGTATCAAACTGTCAGGCAACAAGATGGTATTGCACGGTCCCGGCACCAGCGCGACAATGAACGCAAATACTTTCTATCACTCCAAATTGGTTTATGATATTACCGGTAAGACATATACATGGTTGGTAGATGATGAAGTGAAGATTTCCGGTAGAAATCAACTTCACGGCACACACAACCTGTTCGGTAGCATTAAGTTCACTATCGGTGGCTCCGGCGGTACTGATAAGGCATTTATCGACAATGTGAAGATTTATACATCAGAGAGCAATCCTTTGGAGGCTCCTGCAACCCCTGCACCTACCGCAGAGCCTACCCCTGCGCCTACCGCAGAACCTACTGCAGCTCCCACCGAGGCGCCTGCAGAACCTACTGCGGCACCCGGTTTGCAGCCTCAGTATTTCTATTCTGTGAATGAGGGCTACGATGGATTTGAAACGGGAACTACCATTACAAATACAGCAACTGCGGGCTATAGTTGGGGTATCACTTCAGCTTACGGCAACGATGTGAAGGTGGTTGCTAAGACGGATGTGGTTTCCGGTGCGAATGCAAACGACAAATGTTTGGTATTCCCTTATGTGCATGGCTACAATAGAAATGCCACCTTCCGTTTGAATCTGAATGCAGGTGCGGAAATAGTGGTTGGTGAAAACGCCACCGACAACAATACCGTTGTGGTAGAGGTGGATGTGGCTATGGCAGGCGCCGGCGCCAAAGAGCAAGGTTTCAATGTGTATGTCAGCAAGAATTATGCCGCAACCGGCCAGACCCATTCTGTGGCAAGAATTGATTTCAAGGGCAACCAGTTTGGTCCCATCGATGATGCCACCGGAGCGTGGGAATATTATGCGGACGGATTGAGAAATATGGATAAAAATGTGTTCCATACCTTGAAGTTCGTCATTGACAAAAAAGACAAGACCTATGATTACTTTGTAGATGGTGTGTTGGTAAAAGAAAATGTTGTATCCACACATGATACGGTAGACAGTGTAGGTACCTTGTACTTTGGAATGCCTATGGAAAATGCCGATACGGATATTTCCTTCTATGTAGATAATATTAAGATTTACGAGATTGTTTACGAAGAGTAAGGCGGAATGACAAAAAATAATATGGTCTGATGTGTAAATACCGGAGAGGGAAACTTCTCCGGTATTTTTGATTCATGGAAATTCCTATGTATCAAAAATGGCTCCGGTGCGAATCCTTTTTACAAAAATGGAATTAATGGTAGCATATTGAAAAGAAAATAGGTATAATGACAGTAAATGAACAGGGTTTTTGATAAAAGATGTTCAGGAGGAGATGACAGATGAGCAAAGTACAGTTTTTAGGCAAGATGCCGGACCCTTTTTTGAAAGAGGACGGCACCCGTATGACCCCTGCAGAGTGGGAGGCAAACAGAGATAGAATCAGAGATATGATCGTTGACATTGAGTATGGTGGAATGCCCCCCAGACCGGAGGTGGTTTGGTATGAAGATTTGAATTATGGCTTCATCAGAGATACCGAACACACCATTTATATCCGCATTCACGCCGGGACAGAAGAAAAGCAGATAAGTTTTATATTGGAGCTTGTTGTTCCTTGGATAAAGGAAAAGATCAAAGAGCAATATGAACCCCTAAACGAAGGAGAAAAATATCCTGTAGTGCTGACGGGTGATGGCTGTTATACCAGAAATATGAGTGCGGAAGTAATCGATGAGATTTGTTCCAGGGGATATATTGCAGCCAAATTTAACCGCTTGGAGATTGCTTGTGATACCAAGGAAAAAGTGGGTGGACTGTATGACCTGTATCCCGGCAGGGATTTTACAGCTATTTCCGCATGGGCTTGGGCATATATGGTGTGTATGGATGTGTTTGAACAGCTTCCCTTTGTGGATGAGAAGGAAGTTGCAATCACCGGACATTCCAGAGGCGGTAAGACGGTGCTTTTGGCTGCGACAGTGGACGAGAGAATCAAGTATGTATGTCCCAACAACAGTGGTAATCATGGTGCAAACTCTCATCGTTGTGTTGTGACAGAGCAGGGGCCTAACAAGCAGGAGACAGAGCGCATTAAGCAGATGAATAAAGAGTTCCCTACCTGGATGGGACGCAAGTTGATGGAATATCAGGATAGAGAACAGGATTTGCCTTACGATATGCATTATTTTGGCGCGTTGATTGCGCCCAGATATTATTTGCAATGCGAAGGTATGCAGGATTATTACATCAATCCCCGTGGCGCATGGCAGAACTGTGCGGCAGTAAAGGAGTGTTATCGTTACTTGGGTTGCGAAGGCAATGCGGCGGGGTGGTTCCGCCCCGGAAAACATCGTCATCAGTTGCCGGACTATATTGAGTTTTTGAATTTTATCGATAACATCAGAGCAGGACAGCCTTTGGCAGATCATTTGAAGTTCAACCCCTATCCGGACATGGAATTGAATTTTGACTGGGGCCGAAAATAAATAATTTCATAAAAATCAATTTGTGGGCGTTTGCCCCGTAAAAGTCACATATACTGTAGAAACCATAAGCGAAAAGGAACTTCGCGACATGAAGAAAATGTGGAAGAAAACAGTGTTATGTGGCTTTTTTTATGCCCTGATTTTATTGAATTTTTCAAGGGGGAGCAGTCTTGTTGTGCAAGCAGTAGAGCATAACTTCTTAACGCAGGTGACAACGCGTGAAACTACAGGGGAAGAGGCTGTATCTCCGGAGAAAACACTACAGCTATATGCCACTTCGGCGGTGCTGATGGATGCTGTCTCCGGACGGGTGTTATACGGCAAAAATGAGGCACAGATAATGCCTATGGCCAGCACCACTAAGGTCATGACAGCCATCGTCATACTGGAAGAATTAAGGGGTGATTTGGACTGTGAGGTGGCCATTTCTTCCTATGCGGCAAGCATGCCGAAGGTGAAACTCTATGTAAAAAAAGGGGAAAAATATCGATTGAGAGACTTAATGTACTCCCTAATGCTGGAATCTCACAATGACAGTGCGGTAGCGCTGGCGGAGTATGTGGGAAAGGAATATGTGCCCCATTTGGAAGGCCGGGAACCGTCAGAATTTACGGTGGAAGAAAGCAAGCAAGCGGTGGCGGCATTTGCCCGGCTGATGAATAAAAAGGCTAGGCAGTTGGGGTGTGAAAATACATACTTTATCACACCAAACGGATTGGATGGGCAGGAGGATGTAGTAACTTCTGCAGATGACACAGTCACAAAAATACATTCCACCACAGCCACGGAGCTGGCGCGCATCTTTTCTTACTGTATTTTGCGCTCTCCCTGCCGGGAAGAATTTTTAAAAATCACCCGGACCGGTCAACATTCTTTCGCCAGTGTTTATCCGGGCAATCGAAGTTTTCATTGTTCTAATCACAATACTTTTTTGAGCATGATGCCCGGTGCCTTGAGTGGAAAAACCGGCTTCACCAATCAGGCGGGATATTGTTATGTAGGAGCATTGCAAAGCGAGGACAGAACTTTTGTGGTGGCACTATTGGCATGCGGTTGGCCCAGTCATAAGAATTATAAATGGAGCGATACCAGGCAGTTGATGCAGTATGGGATGGAGCACTTCTTCTATCGGGATTTTACAGCCCAGCAAACGGCTTATCCGGAGGGGCGTCTTCCGGAATTGCCGGTGGAGGGGGGCGAGATGCGTGTGTTGGGCGAACCTGCCACATTACAACTTCGTATTTCAAGGGACAGATATGAAGGGATTTCCGGTATGCTATTGAGAAAAGACCAGGCAGTGAGAGTACAGTGCCGTCTGCCGAAGCAGGTGAAGGCACCTGTTTATGAAGGAAATATTTTAGGGTCTATCGTATATTCCGTGGACAATATCATCTACAGAAAAGAATACATAGTAGCGGAAAATACCATAGAAAAGATGAATTTTTCCTGGTGCTTTTACAAGGTTTGGGAGTACTTTATGAACGCAGTTTAAGGTGGTGTGGGCGGATAAGGAGAAAATCGAAAATTTTTCTGCAAAAATTAAGTAAGAAATGTGAAAAAAGTGTTGTAAAATGATTGCAAAACGTAGCCGTTTGACGTATAATTATCGTACGAAATTATCTCCAAAGATAAGCGATAAAAAATATATGGAGGAAAGGAAATATGAAAAAGACCAAATCATTGGCAAGAAAACTCGCGTTGGCTTTGGTACTTTCATTGGTGCTTTCCGGTTGTCAGGTTCCTGATGCATCCGTAGATGTGGTTCCCTCATCTGTGGTAAGCGAGGAATCTCAGACATCCGAAGAAGTATCCGGTGATGTAGCAGAGGAATCCAGTGAAGCTCTTGTAGAAGAATCTGGCGAAGCAACCGATGACGAGTCAGAGGTTACTCCTGACGAGACAGAAGACGAGCCTTTTGTGGAAGATGACGAAACAGAAGCTCCTGCTCCCGTTGTGGTAAAACCTGCCATCCCTGCGTGGATTAATTACGTTCTTGATGTGGAAGAATACAAGAACGGACATCCTGATTTGCAGAGAGCCTATGGAAATGATACAGCAGCATATGTAAATCATTTCCTTACCATCGGTGTACGCGAGGGAAGAACAAAAGGTGTTAAGTTCGATCCCATTGCATATGCAGCAGCATATCCCGATATTGCACGTGTGTATGGAAATGATGTGAACGGCATCATTCAGCACTACATAGCGATTGGTATGAATGAAGGCAGAACCCAGGGTACAGCAGCCGGATTCAGAGATATTGAAGCAAAGAATCAGTACGCAGTTTCTATTTATCCTACCGGCGGTGGAAGTAGCGCGCCTGCAGCAACTGCAGCACCTACCGCAGAACCCACTGTAGCACCTACAGAACTGCCCACAGTACCTCCCGTAGCAACAGATGCACCTGTAGCGACTGATGCGCCTACCGCAGAGCCTACTGCAGAACCTACTGCAGAGCCCACCGCGGAGCCTACCGCAGAGCCTACACCGGCACCTACGGCAGAGCCGACTCCTGCACCTACCGCAGCACCTACACCTACCGCTGCACCTACCGCAGAGCCTACGGCAGAACCTACCGCAGAGCCTACCGCAGAACCGACTCCTGCGCCTACTGCAGAGCCTACTGCAACCCCGTTGCCTACACCGACTCCTGCACCTACTGCAGAGCCTACCGCAACGCCTGCGCCTACGGCAACTCCTGCACCTACCGCAGAGCCTACTGCAACACCGTTGCCTACACCGACCCCTGCGCCTACCGCAGAGCCTACCGCAACTCCGTTGCCCACACCGACTCCTGCGCCTACCGCAGAGCCTACCGCAACTCCGTTGCCTACACCGACTCCTGCGCCTACCGCAGAGCCTACCGCAACTCCTGCGCCTACGGCAACCCCTGCACCTACCGCAACACCCAGTGTTGAGAGTGCATACACTGCAGTTTTGGATAAACCCATCCTTCAGGTATCTGATGAGGATCAGGTTGTAGTAATGACGATTAAGGCAAATAATCCCGTGACCGTAGACGGAATCGGATTTACCACCAAATGGGATAGCCCCTTGGTACTTACAGCCATTACCGGTGGAGAGAAGATTGGAGCATTCAATAATGCAGCAACCAACCTTAACAACGGTATTGCCGGATGGTCATCACCG
>CAJGCP010000029.1 GCA_904501885.1 uncultured Acetatifactor sp.
CATTCTGTGTTAAATTCATAGTGAAACCTCCTGTTGGTTAAAGTGTTTTTATTCATCCGGCCAAGATGAACACCTTAATCTTACATCGAGGTTTCTTTTTATTCAATTGGCGTTATTTCTGAATTACAGGAATGCTCCTTTGTTTCTATTATAAATAGTTTTTTCTACAAAGCCCATTGGGAAATCCGACATTTATATTGCGAATATCGACATCTAGGCATATAATATTAACAAATTTTATTTTTCAAGGGAACAAGTTATGAAGAATATGAAAACAGCACTCTCTGCTGAATATGTTGAGTCCGTTCAACCTACAGACAGTTTCAATATTCACTACCATGAAGATTACGAGTTTTATTTCTTTCTTGATGGAGAAGCCGACTATCATGTTAACGGAAAAATTTATCACTTGGTGCCAAACAGTATTATCTTGCTCTCCCCTTATGTTTTGCACGGTGTTCATGTAAAATCAGACAAACCATATAAACGCTATTTTATTCATTTTGATATTAACTGCATTCGGGATACTTATCGCCCTGTCATACAATCACTATTTCCCGAATCAAAATTTTACACCATGGGTGAAGTGTACTTTCCCGACATCCAAGACAAAGCAATCATTCATTTTTGCAACGCCTTACTCAATGCATCAAAAAAACATAATTCAATTGGAGAAGATTTTACACCTTTATTCTTAGAATCCCTTTTGGCACAGTTTACCCTTACCTGCAGCTCTATGAAACGAACAAAAGAATATCATATATCCAACAAAGCAGTTCAAGATGTCATTCGATATATTAATTCACATTTGAACGAGAAAATCTCTTTGACTCTTCTTTCCGAGCTTTTCTTCTTAAATAAAGACCACTTGAATCGACTCTTTCATAAAGTAATGGGCACAACTGTACAAAAATACATTTCACATCAACGTATTCTATATGCCGAACAATTGTTATCCCGTGGCGTCTTAGCATCAGAAGCCGCTGTAGCATCAGGATTCGGAGATTACTCTTCGTTTTACAGGGCATATAAGAATGTTACCGGTCATTCCCCTAAGGAACAAAAAAGGGAAACCTAAATTTTCTCCTCAAAAATATCCTTATAGCCCACACCATAAATCTCGGATGCACTACTGACAATAAGAAACACCTTTTCGTCTTCTTCCCGAAGAATAGTTTCTATTCTTGGATATTCCTGTTTCTTTGAGACACACATTAATACATTCTTACTCTGCCTGGTATATGCCCCCTGTGCAGCCAGGCAAGTCACACCCAAATGCAATTCATGCATTAATCTATGCGCAATTTCCTCATGTTTATCGCTAATGATAAAGACCAATTTAGCTTCATCAGGGCCATAAAGCACAATATCCATCAGCATAGCATGTATCACAGGCACAATGCTTGCATACAATGCCAGCTCTATATTGCGAAAGACAATCCCTGATAAAACAACAATTACAACATCTAACATAAAAAACAAAGATCCCGTCCGCAAATGTGGATATTTCAGACGTAACAATTTAACCACAATATCTGCACCGCCTGTGGTTGCCCCAACGCGAAAAATAATACCGATAGAAATGGCCAACAGTGCGCCACCCGCTAAGGCTGCAAGTAATTTTTCTTCTGTTACAGGTGCAACTCCATCCAGGCAATTCGTAAATATAGAAACCATTGCAATGCTGTAAAAACTGGAGACAATAAACTTAATTCCAAATTTCCATGTGCCAATCGCCAAGATAGGAATATTTATTAAGAAAATAAGTGAACCGGTGCTGATATTTGTCAGCCGATTCAAAATAATAGATAAACCGGTGACTCCTCCGGGCGCAATGGAATTTGGGTCCAGAAACAGACTCACCGCAACAGCATACAGCAGTGAACCAATGGTTATAATTACATATCTTTTCATTTCCTGTTTCATGTAATTCTCCTCATAAAAAAATCCGCAACTGCAAATTGTCTTTTGCAATTACGGATTTTTAACATTACTATATGTAATTTCCTGTGTTTTATCCAGGACTAACAAATTTATCTATCCATTATAAATTGTGTTTGTACGGACTAGCTTAGGCTGATAACCTTCCGTTTCTAAGGCATCGATAATTTCCTTCTTATGCTCAGTGCCAAATGCTTCCAACGTAATACGAAGCTCCACGGCCGCATTACGGTTAATGGATACAAACTGATTGTGCTCCAACTTGATGACATTACCATTCACTTCAGCAATCAAACCGGATACACGGTGTAATTCACCCGGCTTATCGGGCAAAAGTACGGAAACCGTAAAGATTCTGTCTCTAAGAATAAGTCCTTGTTGTACTACAGAAGACATGGTAATCACATCCATATTTCCACCGCTTAAAATAGAAACAACCTTCTTACCCTCTGCGTCCAGATGCTTCAAAGCGGCAACTGTAAGCAGGCCGGAATTCTCCACCACCATTTTATGATTTTCCACCATATCCAGAAAGGCAACTACCAATTCCTCATCATGGATGGTAATAATCTGATCTAAATTATTCTTAATATAAGGGAATAATTTTGAGCCCGGTGTCTTCACCGCAGTACCATCCGCAATGGTGTTTACTGCAGGAAGCGTGGTAACTTTTCCTTCAGCGATGGACACCTGCATACAATTTGCACCGGCAGGCTCTACTCCTACCACTTTAATCTTGGGATTGAGCAATTTGGCTAAAGTAGATACACCTGTTGCCAATCCACCTCCACCGATGGGTACTAATATGTAATCTACCAGGGGGAGTTCCTTGATGATTTCCATGGCGATGGTTCCCTGTCCTGTAGCCACAGCCAAATCATCAAAGGGATGAATAAAAGTATATCCATGCTCTGCTGCAAGTTCATACGCTTTCTCGCATGCCTCGTCATATACATCTCCGTATAGCACCACGTCCGCACCATAACTCTTGGTGCGATTGACCTTGATTAAAGGTGTGGTGGTAGGCATCACAATGGTAGCCTTGGCACCATAGCATTTTGCAGCATAAGCTACCCCTTGTGCATGATTTCCTGCCGAAGCGGTAATCAACCCCTTACTGCGTTCTTCGTCAGTAAGCGTGCTCATTTTATAATACGCACCACGCAATTTATATGCGCCGGTCAATTGCATATTTTCCGGCTTTAAATATACTTTATTGCCGGTCTGATTGCTTAAAAAATCACTATATATAAGTTTTGTTTCCAAAGTCACTTTTTTTACGACTTCAGAGGCCTCCTCAAAGGTTGGCAATGTTAACATTTTCTTGTCCATAGATTTTGGTCCTTCTTTAATTCATCTCTTCTGCAGATATATCAAACAATGCATTTACAAAATCATTTGCGTCAAACTTTTGCAAATCATCGATGGTCTCTCCAACGCCAATGTATTTCACAGGAATATTTAACTCGGACTGAATTGCCACAGCAATACCACCTTTGGCGGTGCCATCCATCTTCGTTAAAACAATCCCGGTGAGATTCGCTACCTCTCCAAACTCTCTGGCTTGTACCAATGCATTTTGTCCGGTTGTACCATCCAATACAATCAGGTTTTCTCTATGCGCATCGGGATATTCTCTGTCAATAATCCGATTCATCTTGCGGAGTTCTTCCATCAGATTCTTTTTGTTGTGTAAACGACCTGCCGTATCAATGAGAAGTACATCTACACCTCTTGCCTTAGCCGCACTTACAGCATCATAGACTACACTGGCAGGATCAGCGCCCTCTTTTCCACCAACCATAGGCACATCTGCTCTGTGGGCCCACTCTGCCAACTGCTCACCTGCGGCAGCACGAAAGGTATCTGCAGCTGCAATCAGTACTTTTTTGCCCTGTTCCTTCAAAATACCGGCAAGTTTCCCCACAGAAGTGGTTTTACCCACCCCATTGACACCAATCACCATCACCACAGATTGTTGGGATTCAAAGGGATATGCCCCCTCGTTTACCTGCATCTGTGCACGGATATCGTCAATCAGCAACTTCTTACATTCGGCAGGGTCAGTGATGTGTTGCTCTTTTACCTGACGCTTTAACTGTTCTATGATTCTACCGGTGGTGTTCACACCAATATCACCCATAATGAGAATTTCTTCCAATTCCTCGTAGAAATCCTCATCCAAAGAGGAAAATCCACTGAAAACGGAATCTATTCCCTTCACTATGTTATTTCTCGTCTTGGACAATCCATCCTTCAGTCGGGAAAAAAATCCTCTTTTTTCTTCTGCCATAGCTATTCCCTTCTTATTTAGGTCAAATCATTGTCAATCAGGTTGACGCTGACAAGGGTGGAAACACCCTTCTCCTGCATGGTAATACCATAGAGACGATCCACTTCTTCCATAGTACCTCGTCTATGGGTAATGATAATAAACTGCGTATTCTTGGTCAGTTTATGTAAATACTTTGCAAAGCGGACCACATTGCTATCATCCAAAGCAGCCTCGATCTCATCCAGGAGACAGAACGGTGAAGGTTTCAGATTCTGAATTGCAAACAAAAGACAGATTGCGGTCAATGCCTTTTCGCCACCGGACAACTGCATCATATTCTGTAATTTCTTTCCGGGCGGCTGTGCAATAATACGAATGCCTGCTTCCAGGATATCTTCATCCTCCATCAGCTCCAAGGAGCCCTTACCGCCGCCAAAGAGTTCTTTAAATACCTTATCAAACTCCCTGTTAATCTCGGCAAATTTCTCATTGAACTGTTTTCTCATTGCTTCGTCCAGTTCTGCAATAATGCCTTCCAATGTCTTTTCCGCCTCAATCAGATCATCATGTTGCGTCTTTAAGAAAGTATATCTTTCCATCAGATTCTTGTAATCTTCGATGGCATTGACGTTCACATCGCCCAATTTCTTAATGTGGTCCTTCAACGCTGAAATCTGACGCTTCATAGCGGGCAGATCGGTCATTTCTTCATTTCTGAAGGACTGCGCATCGGTGAGAGTCATCTCATACTCATCCCACATATAATTGATATGGGCTTCGATGCTTTCCTCGTATTTTTCCTTCTGTGCACCCAAACGATATGCTTCTTTATCCAGATTGGCAATACGTTCAGACATCTCTTCTCTGCGTTCAAAGAAAGTTTTCTGGCGTCCCATCAATTCTTCTCTGCGAGCAATAATTTCTTTTAGTTTGCCCTCAGAAGCATTCTGGGCATCATAGGAAGCTTCAATGGTCTTTTTGATTTCTTCAATGTTGCGCTCCTTGCGTTCCATCTCTTCCAGATTTTCATGCAAGGCATCCATAACTTCATTTAACTCGCCTTGAGATTTATTCATCTCACCTTCAATACGCTCCACATTGGCAAGATGGAAGCCAAGTTCCTGGCGCATTTTTTCCACATTGATTTCCCATTCGCTGACATGCAAGGAACTTTCTGTCTCAGCACGGCGGAGTTCTTCCAATTGCTTTTGATATTGGAGAATGGTTTCCTGTGCATTCATCTCTTTATTTTCACTTGCCTGCAGTTCTTCTGTGGTAGCCTCTTTTTCATGGATGATGTCAAAAATCTTTCCATCAATTTCTGCTTCTTCCATCTGCAGGGATGCCACACCTTCGACTTCTTCCTGCATTCTTTCCTTGGCCTGCGCAATATTCAAACGAGCGGTATTCTGATCAATGGACTTGGTTTGAATTTCAGCCTTGATTCCTTCCACTTCCACACGAAGCGCATTTCTATGAGCCTTTGTATCCTCAATTTCGGTATTGATGGTATCAATATTCCCCTGAAGTTCTTTGACCCGTTTCTCTAACTCCTCAATCTCTCTGCGTCTACCCAGGAGATTGCTGTTGTTTTTGAAGGCACCACCGCTGATGGCACCGCCGGGCACCAACAGTTCACCCTCTAGGGTAACCATACGAATAGAATATTCAAACTTTCTTGCAATCTTCACCGCATGGTTCACATTGTCTACAACTACAATACGGCCAAGCATTGCTTTTGCTACATCTTTATACTTGGCGTCAATCTTTACAAGCGTATCAGCCATGCCAATGACGCCTTCCTCCTCCAGCACTTCAGGGCTCTTAAATTCCTGAGGATTTGTGATACTGGTAAGAGGCAGGAATGTTGCACGTCCTAATTTATTGGATTTCAGATATGCTATCACCTGCTTTGCGGTATCCTCATTGTCTGTCACCACATTCTGGATATTTCCGCCAAGGGCAATTTCAATAGCTGTCTCATATTTTTTATCTACTTTGATAATGTCTGCAACAACACCGATGATACCCTGGTAATTGTCTTTCTGTTCCATCACCTTCTTGACACTGCCACCATAGCCTTCATAGCGTTCTGTCAGGTTGCTGAGTGCCTCCAATTTGGATTTCTCCATATGATAGGAAGCCTGGGTATCACGAAGCAAATTGTCTTTGTCTGCCAAGGTTTCACGGATGGTTCCCAACTTCTCTTCAATGGCAGCTTCTTTTGCTATTAAGCCATTAATCTCCGATGTCAAGGCATCAAACACTTCCTGCAACTGCTTCATGCTTTCAGCACGTGTAGCTTCATCGGATTTATGCTTCAAAAGTCTGGAATTAAGTTCCGCTTTTCGGATATTGATCTGCTCCATCATGGTGTCAAAACGACCCATTTTGGATTTAATGGTGGCACGATTATTCAACTCATCGATAATAATATTTTTATTATTTTCAATATCTGTATTAACAGCAGAAATCTGATGCTGAATCTCTTCCAGTTTTGCGCGGAAATCGTCTGCAGTGTCGATGACCTCCTGCATTTTTATTTCCATTTCCTGCTTTTCTTTTAGAATTGCCGTTCTTTCTTCTTCCTTCAGCGCTATTTCATGCTCAAGTGCGGCTTTACGATTACCCAAATGGGTTTCGCTTCCATGGGCCGAGTTAATCTGCTCTCGCAGGACATTCATTTCACCTTCCAACTTACCTCTGGTAAGACCGGCATCCGTCACGCTCTGTCTGGTCTCATCTATGGTTGCCTCCAGTTGTTCCAGTTCTTCTTGAATGGTCTGATATTCCTGCTTGATTTCTTCGTATTTGACATTGGTTTCCTGCAAATCATGATTCACAATATCAAACTTCTCGCTGACAGCCGACAATTGCTCTTTCAATCTTAAATTTTCCAACAGGAAAACATTGATATCATAAGTTTTCAGTTCTTCTCTCTTCTTCAGATATACCTTCGCCACCTCGGACTGTTTCTCCAAAGGGCCAACCTGTTTTTCCAATTCGGAAAGAATGTCCTGAATACGAATCAAATTCTGCTTTTCATTCTCTAATTTGGCCTGTGCTGATGCTTTACGGCGTTTGAACTTCACAATTCCTGCCGCCTCGTCAAACAACTCTCTACGTTCTTCAGGCTTACCACTCAGAATCTTGTCAATCTGGCCCTGTCCAATAATGGAATATCCTTCTTTACCGATACCTGTATCATAGAAAAGTTCGTTTACATCACGCAAACGGCATACACTTCCGTTAATCAGATATTCACTTTCTCCGGAACGGTAAATACGTCTTGCAATGGTCACCTCATCAAAATCGATGGCAAGCTGATGATCAGAGTTGTCCAAAGTAAGACAAACATAAGCATAGCTTAGGGGTTTTCTATTCTCTGTTCCCGAGAAAATAACATCCTGCATACTGGAACTGCGCAACTGCTTCACCTTCTGTTCGCCAAGTACCCAACGGACAGCGTCGGCAACATTACTCTTACCGCTACCATTGGGGCCTACGATTCCGGTGATGCCATTGTGAAATTGAAAATTAATTTTGTTGGCAAAGGACTTAAAGCCCTGTACCTCAATACTTTTTAAATACATATCCTTTATCCCTCAGCAACAACAACGCCGCATATGCCGCTTGCTGCTGTGCTGCTTTCTTTGTTTTTCCTCTGCCTGTTCCGATGCATTCCATTTCCGAATACACAGCAACAGAAAATTCTTTGTTGTGTTCCGGCCCGGTTTCTTCCAGCAGTTCATAATGAAATTCTTTTTTCAGTTTCCCCTGCATTAATTCCTGAAGATTACTCTTGCTATCATAGAACAATTGTTTATCTTCCAAATCAGAAAGAATAAATCGATTGATAAATTCCTTCGCGGATGCAAAGCCACCATCCAGATAAATCGCACCCACAATGGCTTCCATCACATCAGAAACAATGCTATCTCTGTCTCTGCCGCCGGTAGCCTCTTCTCCTTTGCCCAGCAGAATAAACTGACCAAGTTCTAAATCAGACGCACAAAAAGCCAACGCGGGTTCGCATACCAACGATGCCCTTACTTTCGTCATTTCACCTTCCGGCATATCTTTTCCGGTGGTGAACAGAAATTCACTGGATACAAGTTCTAAAACAGCGTCTCCCAAGAACTCCAACCGTTCATAATGTCCACTACGATTGATTTTCTGTTCGTTCGTATAGGAACTGTGAGTGATTGCCTGTTTGAGCAAAGATTCATCCTTAAAGTGGTAACCAATCCTATCCTGAAGCAAAGAAATTGTATATTCTTTATTCATCTAAGGGCCCCTCTTTCAACGCAAATGAGCAGTCATGTATCTGACTGCTCTTATTGATTCAATATGATGCAGAAATGTTACGCGATTGCATTTTTGATCATCTCTACTGCTTCTTCTACAGTCGTGATGTTCTCAGCACTTTCAGCTGCAATTTCAATATCGAACTCTTCTTCAATACCCATGATAATTTGGAACAAATCTAAAGAATCTGCACCCAAGTCATCCTGAAATGTAGTTTCCATGGTAATCTCATCAGGATCAACATTCAATACTTCTGCAATTACTTTTTTCAGTTTTTCAAATTCCATAAGTTATCCTTCTTTCTTAAATCTCAGGAACAATATGCTCCCTTATTTTATCATTTATATTCTGCTCCTTAAATGCAATGCATTGGAGGATAGAATTTCGTATTTCAGCAGCCTTGCTGCTTCCGTGAGTCTTGACCACAAGGCCATTCAACCCAAGCATGGGTGCTCCGCCATGTTCTTCTGTGCTAAAACTCTTTACTACACCCTTCAGTGCAGGTTTTATCATTACCGCACCAATCTTAGTAACCAAAGAACTCATCAGACCGGCTTTGATTTTTTTAATGAGGACAGAGCTGACACCTTCCATGGTTTTCAACAGGACATTGCCTGCAAACGCATCGCATACAATCACATCTGCCACACCTGCCGGAACATCTCTGGCTTCCACATTACCCACAAAATGGATATCAGAACATTCTTTCAGCAGTGGATAGGTCTCTTTGACCAGGGCATTTCCCTTTTCTTCTTCCACACCGATATTCAGGATGCCGACTTTGGGATTCTTTATGCCCACCACATGCTCCATATAGATACTGCCCATCTTAGCAAACTGTACTAAATTCAGCGGCTTTGCATCCACATTTGCGCCACAGTCAATCAATAGTGCTACTCCTGTGGCAGTGGGGATAATTGGTGCCAAAGGAGCTCTATCTACCCCTTTGATACGTCCGATAATTACCTGACCGCCCACTAAAATTGCTCCGGTACTTCCTGCAGAAACAAGCGCATCACAGGTACCTTCCTTCACCAAATTCATGGCTTTCACCAGGGAGGAATCTTTTTTGCGTCGAATCGCCATTACAGGAGGCTCTCCGGTCTCAATGACTTCCGTAGCAGAAACAACTTCCAAACGTTCCGCAGGATAAGTATATTTCTTTAGTTCTTCGGAAACCACATCTTCCTGTCCGACAAGATATACCTGAATGCGGGAATCGGCATTTACTGCCTCCACAGCGCCCTTGACAATCTCAACAGGTGCGTTGTCTCCGCCCATGGCATCCACTGCAACACGAACCAAATCGTACATGATTTTTCCTCTCATTTCTTAACGGTACATTCATAAATTACTATAATGTATACGCGTATAAAAATCAAGATTTTTTTGTACAAGAAAAGGGCGTTCTATTGAACGCCCGATTTCATTCTGTATAACGCAAATTTAGTTATTATGCTTCAACATCAACAACCTGCTTCTTGTTATAAGAACCACAAGCTTTACAAACTCTATGAGGCATCATAAGTGCACCACATTTGCTACACTTTACAAGTGTAGGAGCGCTCATCTTCCAGTTTGCTCTTCTCTTATCTCTTCTACCTTTGGAAGATTTATTCTTAGGACAAATAGACATCGTTACACCTCCTTATTTGCGTTGAAGATATCTTGTATTACTGCCATGCGAGGATCAGGTACGAAGGTATCGCAGCTACATTCCTTCACATTCAGATTCTGCCCGCATTTCATGCACAAACCTTTGCAGTCTTCTTTGCACAGAATCTTGGCAGGCCAACTACATAAAATTTCATGATACACAAAAGTCTCTACATCGAGTTGATACCCATCCATAAAACATTCTTTGTCTTCATCATCCAGGTCTTCCACCTGTAATTCCGGGGAAGTAACAATACGATGAAACGTCAAATGCATGGGAGTCGTCACCTCAGTCAAACACCTGTCACAATTGGTAGAAAACTCTAAATCAAGAGTTCCTTCTATCAATGCCTTGCCTGATTCCGCATTGGACAGTTGAAGCATCACATCGGATTTACTCTTAATATCGAAGGTGCCCATCTTGGATGCGAATGTCTGCATATCCAGGGGGACGCACCTATGTAGTTGCTTTCCCTCAGATGTAAAAACATCGGACAAGTTGATTAACATAGCCACTCCTGTGCAAAATCGTGTAATTTTCACACACTGATTCATTATACATATCGGTGTGTTGTTTGTCAACTTATTTTGTAAATTATTTTACAAGTCTTGCAGTCTCTCTTGCAATCGCCAATTCCTCATTGGTAGGAATCACACACACAGTGGTCTTGCTATCTGCGGTGGAAATGATATTGTCATCGCCACGCTTATTATTTGCTTCCTTATCGATGGTAACACCAAGGTATCCTAAGTAATCGCAAATCATCTCACGGGTGATAGGACTGTTCTCACCAACACCTGCGGTGAAGCAGATGGCATCTACACCATTCATTGCAGCTGCGTAAGCACCAATGTATTTTGCCACACGATAGCAGAAACTCTTCTGTGCACGCACACAATTTTCTTTCTTCTCAAAATATCCGTCTTCCACATCTCTGGAATCGGAAGAAGCTTCTGTCAGACCCAGCAAGCCGGACTTCTTATTCAGCATATTCAAAAGCTCTTTGATATCCATACCTTCTTTGTTAGCAAGGAATTCCAATACGCCGGCATCAATATCACCGGAACGGGTACCCATCACAAGACCTTCCAAGGGAGTCATACCCATAGATGTATCAACGCACTTACCATTCTTTACCGCAGACACACTTGCGCCGTTGCCAAGGTGGCAAACGATAATCTTCATATCTTCATAGTTCTTGCCCAAGAATTCTGCGCAATGCTGGGATACATAGTGATGGCTGGTTCCGTGGAAACCATATCTTCTCACACCGTATTTTTTATAATATTCATAGGGAATTGCATACAAATATGCTTCCTCCGGCATAGTCTGATGGAATGCAGTATCGAACACGCCAACCATGGGTACATTGGGCATCAACTCTTTGCAGGCATTTACGCCAACCAAGTTGGCAGGATTATGCAACGGTGCCAAATCGTTACACTCTGTCACTGCAGCCAACACATCTGCGTCCAGAATTGCAGAACATGCGAACTTCTCGCCGCCATGTACCATACGATGTCCAACTGCATCGATTTCATCCGTGCTCTTCAGCACGCCGGTTTTCGGGTTGGTCATCGCTTCAAGCACCAGACGGAATGCCTCTTTATGATCAGGAATCTCTACCTTGGTCTTTTCTTTTTCGCCTCCTGCAGGAGTGTAGGAAATCATACCGCCCTCAATACCGATTCTCTCACAAAGACCTTTTGCAAGGCACTCCTCAGAAACAGAATCGATGAGCTGAAATTTCAAAGAAGAACTTCCACAGTTGATAACAAAAATTTTCATAAAACATTTCCTCCGTTATATTTAAAATATATATTCTATTTCAAACTAACTTAACTGTGCCTGTACAGCTGTCAGCGCCACTACACCTACGATATCTTCCCAGGAGCATCCTCTGGATAAGTCGTTTACAGGCTTTGCAATCCCTTGCAGCATAGGGCCATAAGCTTCGGCGCCACCCAATCTTTGTACCAGTTTATATCCAATATTACCGGCATCCAGGTTGGGGAAAATCAGGACGTTAGCCTGACCATTCACAACACTGCCGGGTGCCTTAGACTTTGCCACGCCGGGAACCAGTGCCGCGTCGGTCTGCAATTCTCCATCTAATACCAAATGAGGATACTCCTCATGGGCAATTCTGGTTGCTTCCACTACTTTATCTACCAGAGGATGTTTTGCACTTCCCTTGGTAGAATGGCTCAACATCGCAATCACAGGCTTCGGTCCAACTAAGGCTTTGAAGCTTTTTGCTGAAGTATCAGCAATTGCCGCCAATTCTTCTGCGGTAGGATCCTGATTCAATCCACAGTCCGCAAATATAAAGGTTCCGTTGTCTCCCATATCTTTAAACTTAGTATCCATCACGAAGAATGCGGACACCAATTTAACACCGGGAGCTGTCTTTAATATCTGTAATGCAGGTCTTAAGGTATCTGCGGTAGAATGGTTCGCACCTGCCACCATACCGTCTGCATCTCCGGCCTTAACCATAACAATGCCAAAGGTAAGAAAGTCTTTCAAAAGGATTTCTCTGGCCATTTCCATGGTCATACCTTTGGCTTTTCTGGTTTCATATAACAATTCTACATATTTATCAAGCTTGGGTGTGGTGGCGGGATTGATTACCTGTATTCCGGACAAATCCACCTCCAACCAGGTGGCACCGTCCATAATCTTTTCCTCATCGCCAACCATAATAATGTTGGCAATTCCTTCTTCCACAATCTTTGCCGCAGCAATTAAAGTTCTCTTGTCATTGGACTCAGGCAACACTATGGTGCGCTTGTCCAATCGGGCTCTTTCCTTGATTAAGTCAATATATGACATAACTTTCTCCTTTCGGTTGTGCTTTCACTTCCCCAAAATAGACTTAACAAAATTTGTCATTTATATTATACTAAAGCAAGAACCAATAAACAAGAAATAATCCACGATAAATTGTATGTTTTCAAATACATTTGCGCATTAGAAACATATATATTTTTGTGGAAAACAAATATTTTTTTATCAAAAAGCAGGTGTTTTATGAACATTAACGGCATTATTGCAGAGTATAATCCTTTTCATAACGGACATGCCTACCAGCTTTCCCAGGCCAAAGAAGCGCATAACGCAGACTACACAATAGTTGTTATGAGCGGCAATTTCACCCAAAGAGGCGATGCTGCCATTGTAGATAAATACACCCGCACAAAAATGGCCTTACAGGCAGGTGCCGACTTAGTCCTGGAATTGCCCGTCCTCTATGCGACGGCCAGTGCTGAATATTTTGCTGCAGGGGCTGTAAGCCTGTTGGATAAGCTGGGCATTGTTACTCACTTAAACTTCGGCAGCGAATCCGGTGATATAGATGCTATATTAAGGCTTGCCAAAACCCTTTCTACCGAATCAGAACAAATACAACAATCCATTCAGGCCTTTATGAAAGAAGGGCTCTCTTTCCCCAAAGCAAGGGAGAAAGCTTATCAAAAATCAAGCCTTCTTTCGGAAGCCGAGTTGGAATTTTTAAATCAGCCGAATCATATTTTAGGCATTGAATATTGCAAGGCACTTATGTCGCGCAATTCATCCATGCAACCCACCACAATTACACGAATTGGCGGTGGATATAACGATACTACAATTTCTTCCGGCATGGCTTCTGCCCGTTCCATTCGGGAAGCATTAGAAAATAGGGTTAAAGCAGACACACTGTCTGTCGAGCTACCCGATGCAACGCTTGAGAACACCATGCCCTCCGAAGCATATCTTTTACTTAAAGAATGCATCATGAAAAAGCACATTGTTACCAGAACTGATTTCTCCCAGGCATTGTATTACAAATTGGTTGCCGAGGAAGCACAGGGATACGAGAAATATTTAGATGTGAACAAAGAACTTTCTGACCGTATTCGAAACACCCTATCTCAGTTTAAGGATTGGGACGGATTTATCGAAAGTTTAAAAACCAAGGAACTAACTTACACCCGCATCAGCAGATGCCTCCTTCATATTCTGTTGAATATCACCAAGGATCAGATGGCATTGGCTGTTTCTATGGACCACGTACCCTACGCCCGCATTTTAGGCTTCCGCAAGAATGCTGCTCCTTTATTGACACAAATAAAAGAACATTCTTCCATTCCAATGATTAGCAAATTGGCCGATGCAGAGCCCCTGTTAGATGACTTTGGTAAGCAATTACTTGCTTTGGAACTTTTCGCCGGCAAAATATATCGGAGTGCCAAACTCCGCAATTCCATCTGTGATGAAAAATACGAAAACGAGTTCAGCACTCCGCTTATCATTCTTTAAACACTAATCTATTAATTCTTAAAACTGTGGATGGGGGCAGGTATTCTGCCTCCTCTATTTACAAATGCGTCGCAGGAATATGGATTCACCGGCATAATCGGCGCATATCCCAACAGGCCTCCAAATTCTACTGTTTCACCAACTCCCTTTCCTATCACAGGAATAACTCTCACCGCTGTGGTCTTTTGGTTTACCATACCAATAGCCATTTCGTCTGCAATGATACCCGAAATGGTGGTCGCTTTGGTATCTCCGGGAATCGCAATCATATCCAATCCTACAGAGCATACACAAGTCATAGCCTCTAATTTTTCTAAGGTCAAAGCACCTGCTTTGACAGCATCAATCATACCTTGATCTTCGCTGACAGGAATGAATGCGCCACTCAAACCGCCAACATAGGAGGATGCCATTACGCCGCCCTTCTTTACCTGGTCATTAAGGAGAGCCAAAGCTGCTGTAGTACCGGGTGCTCCGGCATACTCCAACCCAATTTCACAAAGAATATCAGCCACGCTATCACCAACTGCAGGGGTGGGGGCAAGGGACAAATCCACAATACCAAAGGGAACGCCTAATCTTTCAGACGCCTCTTGCGCCACCAACTGGCCCACTCTCGTGACTTTGAACGCGGTCTTCTTAATGGTTTCACACAGCACCTCAAAACTTTCTCCGCGTACTTTTTCCAGGGCCGTCTTTACCACACCGGGGCCGCTGACACCAACATTGATAATCTTATCTGCCTCTGTCACACCATGGAAGGCGCCTGCCATAAAGGGATTATCGTCAGGCGCATTGCAGAATACTACCAGTTTCGCGCAACCCAAAGAATCATTCTCCTTGGTATACTCTGCTGTTTGAACAATCATTTCACCCATCAACTTCACCGCATCCATGTTGATACCGGTTTTTGTGGAGCCCAAGTTCACAGAACTGCACACTCTGTTTGTGGTAGAAAGAGCCAACGGAATGGAACGAATGAGCAGTTCGTCTGCCGGAGTCATTCCTTTGCTAACCAGTGCAGAATACCCACCGATAAAGTTAACCCCTACCTTTTCAGCCACATCATCCAGCACCTTTGCTATGGAAGCAAAATCCTCTATCGTTTTGCATGCAGCTCCGCCGATCAATGCGATAGGTGTAACAGAAATTCTTTTATTCACAATAGGTATGCCAAACTCTCTGGAAATCTCTTCACCTACAGCAACCAAATCTTTGGTTGCTTCATAGATTTTTTTATAAATATTTGATTTTAACACTTCCAAATCTGAATCAATGCAATCCATCAGGCTGATGCCCATCGTGATGGTACGTACATCTAAATTCTCTTCGGAAATCATTTTATTTGTCTCTGTAACTTCTCTTAAATTTATCATATCAATATTCCTTTATGTATCAGATATACTTTCTGTCTAATTATTTCCTTTTCGGAATACATCAAAGCTACATCGCAGCTTAAATACGATGCATTTTATCAAAAATCTCTTCTTTCTGGCACTTGATTACTACGCCGATTTCTTCTCCCAAAACAGCCAGTTCGTCGGCCATATCCCCAAATGCCTTTTCCATCGTGGTGGTATCCACTACCATCATCATATTAAAGAATCCCTGTACGATGGTTTGGGAGATATCCAAAATATTAATTTTGTTATCTGCCAGGTAGGTGCAAACCTTTGCGATAATTCCTACAGTGTCCTTTCCTACTACAGTGATAATTGTTCTTTTCATATTCTTTCCTCCATTTATATTATCACAGGCTGTGAAACTTCGTTTCGCTTTGCCACACGTAAATCGAAGTCTCCGGCCTTATAATGTACCTTACTCATATTGATTTCCATTCGCACTGTCTCATAAGCCAACTCCGGCATATTGTTTTCCTGACTCAAATGTCCTAAAACAATGGTCTGCAAATCATCATGTAAAATCTCGCATAACAATCTTCCACAATTCTCGTTGGACAAATGTCCTTTATCTCCTAAAATACGCTGCTTTAAGGGATAGGGGTAAGGTCCAACCTGCAACATATTCACATCATGGTTGGCCTCCACCAGCAGCGCATTTAATCCCCGTAAGCAATCTACGGTATATTCATTATAAACGCCCAAATCGGTACATATCGCCATCTTCTTTCTTCCACAGGAAATGCGGTATCCTACAGGCTGTGCCGCATCGTGGGAGATTTTCATTGGCTTAATTTTCAAATCTTTGATGAAAAATGCTTTATCCGCCATGATAGGATGAAACAACTCTTCATCCATTTTACCCAAGGAATTATAACTAAGTATCTGTTGTAGGGTTCCTTCTGTGGCGTATATCGGAATCTGATATTTTCTGGCTATCACGCCAAGTCCCTGGATATGATCCGAATGTTCATGAGTAATCAAAATACCATCCACATCTCTCGGACTGACATCCAATTCTGCCAGGCCGGCTTCTATTCTTTTGCCACTGATTCCCACATCCACCAGCAGATGGGCGGCGTCGCTGCCTACATATATGGAATTGCCACTGCTCCCGCTGGCAATACTACAAAATCTCATACATATATCTCTTTCTATGTAATTATTTTATCTCAAATGATGTCATATGCAGTGCTAACTACATCTTTTGTTTGCAAAGTCTTGCATCCACCTGACGGAAAGCATCTTCTTTTGTACCACTGTTATCTATAACAAAATCACATGCCCGCCGAAATTCTTCTTCTGATAATTGTTTGGAAAATATAGAACGTATCTTTTCTTCAGAATAGCCTCTGTTTTCCATCAAGCGCCTACGTCTGGTTTCCCGATCTGCATATACATACCACATTTCATCCACCAAATCACTATAGCCCGCTTCTATTAATAGTGCAGCCTCTACAAAGAAGTACTGACAACAATTATTTTCTTTGGCTTTGCGATATTTATCCAAAAGAAACTCCTGAACCAACGGGTGTATGATATGGTTCACTTGCTCCAACAGTGTTTCGTCAGCAAAGATTTTCTCTGCCATTTTCCCTTTGTGGATTTCTCCGTCAACGTCCAGAATCTCATCTCCCAAGAGTGTAACAATGCGTTCATAACCAAGGGTACCTTTTTCTTTCACCCAATGGGCTACCTCATCTGCCAGATAAACTTCACAGGAATAATTTGTCTTGATATAATTGATGATTTCTGTCTTACCGGCGCCAATGGCACCGGTGATGCCAATAAATCTCATACACTACCCTCTGACTTTGGATTTCTTTCTTTCGAAAGTTCGCATTTTGCACCTTAATGTGCTTCAAACCAATTACTGCCGGTATGCAAATCCACCTCTAACTCCACTGCCATTTTCGCTGCGGTCTTCATATTGTGCTCTAAAATCTCACGCACCATCTCCACTTCGTCCAACGCAGTTTCAATGACCAGTTCATCATGCACCTGCAATATCAATTTTGATTTCAAATTAGCCTCTTTCAAGGCTTCCCAAACTTTGATCATGGCAATCTTCATAATGTCTGCAGCAGTGCCCTGTATGGGAGAATTCATTGCCACTCTTTCTCCGAAGGAACGTTGCATAAAGTTTGAAGAAGAAAGTTCCGGAATCGGTCTTCGTCTGCCAAACATGGTAGTGATATATCCATCCCTTTTTGCATCCTCAACTAACTTATCTAAGAATTCCTTTACCTTAGGATACGTCCGGAAGTATTGATCAATATACTCAGCCGCCTCTTTTCTGCTAATACTCAAATCCTGACTTAGGCCAAAAGAACTTATGCCGTAAACAATACCGAAGTTTACAGCCTTAGCATTACGACGTTGCAAATCCGTCACTTCTTCCAAGGGAGTGTGGAACACCTTAGAAGCCGTCATTCTATGAATATCCTGTGCCGAATGATAAGCTTCACACAACTGCTCGTCGCCGGACATATGGGCCAGCACACGAAGTTCAATCTGAGAATAGTCGGCATCCATCAAAAGATAACCTTCTTTCGGCACAAATACCTTCCTAATGCGTCTGCCCAATTCCATACGCATGGGAATATTCTGGAGGTTCGGCTCAGTCGAGCTGATTCTACCGGTTGCGGTAATTGTCTGATTAAAGTTAGTGTGGATTCGGCCATCTTCTTCAATATAGTTTGACAGCCCTTCTGCATAAGTAGATTTCAGTTTTGTCAAACCGCGATATTCCAGGATATCCTTCACAATAGGGGCATCCAATTTTTCTAACACTTCCGCCGCAGTACTGTATCCGGTTTTGGTTTTCTTTCCACCGGGTAATCCCATCTTTTCAAACAATATCTCACCCAATTGTTTGGGCGAATTGATATTAAATTCTTCCCCTGCCTGGGTATGAATAGACTTTTCCAGCTCACTTATGCGAACACTTAAGGCTTCACCGTAGGTACGCAGTTCGTCCTTTCGAACTGCAACACCCTCCCGTTCCATTTGATATAGGACGAGAGAAAGTGGCATCTCGATATCCTTCATCAAAGAAAGCATACCGGTCTCCTGCAATTTTTTCTGAAGAATGGATGCACATTTATAAGCAACATAAGCGCCATAGTTTAAATACTCAGCAATTTTCTCAGGTTGGCTGTTATAATTTTCCATCCAGCTACCTTTGCCGAACACTTCCTTCCTGCCGGGCAGCACCAATCCCATATGCTCAGACGCAATGGTTTCCACATCGTAATCGTTCTTCAGTGGATTCAAAAGATATGCTCCAATCAATATGTCAAAGTAGCTATCTGTAGTATCTTGATCCATATATTCATAAAGGCTTTTTATTTCAAAGGTCGAAATCTTCGCCACCTTGGACAAACATAAAATTGCCTCTTTGACCTGCTCCTGACCATCATCTGTAGCAATCGTGTCGAATAAGGACAGCTGCACATTCTCCCGGACAGGGAAAAGAAACGCAAAACATCCCTTCTCCGTTGCCAAAGAAACTCCTGCAAGAGTAGACTTTTCCTGCATCACAAAAAGGCCAATCTCTTCGCCGGCTTCCACTTTACTTGCAGCCTTTACAAACTCCGAGGGTGATTTGCACATCACAAAATCTTTGGTAATATCCTCATTGGATACCTGACTCTCTGTATCAAATCTACTCAGAAAATTCTTGAATTCCAACTGTTTAAACAATTGATATGCCTCGGGTGTATAGAAATCCTTCGCTATAGACTTCTCATAATCCAGTTGAATATCCGCATCAATTTTAATGGTGGCAAGTTCTTTACTTAAATCCGCCAAAGGGCGATTCTCCCGCAACGATTCCCTGATACTGTTCTTTGAAATTTCTTCTATATGCTGGTAAATCCCATCAATGGAACCATACTGCACCATCAGCTCAGTAGCAGTCTTTTCTCCAATTTTAGGCACGCCGGGAATGTTATCTGCAGTATCTCCCATCAGTGCCTTAAGTTCGATAAATTGCGCCGGTGTTACATGATAAGTAGCCCTCACATCTTCAGGATAATAATCTTCTATCTCTGTTTTTCCCATTTTGGTTTTGGGAATACGAATTTTAATTTTTTCATCAGATATTTGCAATAGGTCACGGTCTCCCGAAACTAATGCCACGTGCGCACCATCTTTTGCTGCAGTTTTCGCAATGGTGCCTAGGATGTCATCTGCCTCTAAGCCGGCCCGCTCCAAAATCTGCACATCCATCGCACGAAGCACATCCTTAATCACAGGAACCTGTTTTCGAAGTTCCTCTGGCATGGGCTTTCTGGTGGCCTTATACCCGTCATACATCAAATGTCTAAAGGTGAGGGCATGTACATCAAAAGCAACAGCAAGAAAATCCGGCTGTTCCTCTTCCAGTATCTTGAACATAATGTTCAAAAATCCATATACCGCATTAGTAGGAAGCCCCGATGCATTAGTCAGCATTGGGACTCCGTAATAAGCTCTATTTAAAATACTATGTCCATCGATTAATACCAGTTTTTTCCCTGTCAGCATACAATATCGCCTCGCGTTTTTGCCTATCAAACCAACATAACAATGACAATCCCTGCCAACAACAAAAATGCAATGAGTTCAAATGCCAAACCAATGGATGCATTGCGCTCCTTGTGGATAAGCCGGGCTTTCGCTTCTATAATACGGCTCCTCATTTCTGCATTTAAATCAAAGGCTGTCCCATCTTCCAGATGTTGCATACCTTCCGTCAGAAGCAGTTTAATGGTCAACTCTTCTTTACAGTCCTCACATTCCTCCAGATGATGGCAGAATTGTTTTAATTGTAAATAATTTAATTTCTTGTAAATAAAAGGAGAAATCTGTTTTTCAAACTCTTTGCAGTTCATAAAAGACACCTTTTAGCACTGTTCCAACGCCTGTGCAATATCTACAATCAAATCCTCTGCATCCTCAATACCACAGCTCATACGAACCAATTCTGCGGGTACACCAGCTTCCTTTAACTGTTCGTCCGTCATCTGACGATGGGTACTGGATGCAGGATTTAAGCAACAAGTGCGGGCATCTGCCACATGGGTTTCAATGGCTGCCATCTTCAAATTTTTCATAAAAGTTTCTGCTGCAGCTCTGCCACCCTTCAAACCAAAGGAAACTACACCGCAGCTTCCGTTGGGAAGATATTTACGAGCCACTTCATAATATTTATCCCCAGGCAAATCACAATAATTCACATAGGCAATTTTTTCATGATTCTGCAAAAACTGTGCCACTGCCATTCCATTCTCACAATGACGCTTCATTCTTACATGGAGGCTTTCCAATCCAAGGTTCAAAATAAACGCATGCTGAGGACTCTGAATAGAGCCAAAGTCTCTCATCAGCTGTGCGGTACATTTGGTGATAAATGCACCCTCCTTGCCAAATTTCTCAGCATATGTAATACCATGGTAGCTGTCATCCGGCGTACAAAGTCCGGGGAATTTCTCCGCGTGTGCCATCCAGTCAAATTTACCGCCATCCACGATAACACCGCCAACGGTAGCTCCGTGTCCATCCATATACTTTGTAGTGGAATGAGTAACAATGTCTGCTCCCCATTCAATGGGACGGCAATTCACAGGTGTCGCAAATGTATTATCAATAATCAGGGGAACGCCATGGGCGTGTGCACATTTTGCAAACAATTCAATATCCAATACAGTCAGCGCAGGATTCGCAATGGTCTCGCCGAACACTGCCTTGGTGTTCTCACGAAATGCTGCATTAATCTCTTCTTCCGTCGCGTCAGGGCTGATAAATGTAGTCTCAATGCCCATCTTCTTCATGGTTACACTAATCAGATTAAATGTACCGCCATAGATAGAGCTGGAAGCCACGATATGGTCGCCACAGTTACAAATATTGAACAGCGCATAGAAGTTAGCTGCCTGTCCACTGCTGGTAAGCATTGCTGCTGTACCGCCCTCCAACTGTGCAATTTTCGCTGCCACATAGTCATTGGTAGGATTCTGTAATCTGGTATAAAAATAGCCACTTGCCTCCAAGTCAAAAAGTTTACCCATATCCTCGCTGGTATCGTACTTAAATGTAGTACTCTGTACGATGGGAATCTGGCGGGGTTCGCCATTTCCGGGAGTATAACCACCTTGTACACAAATACTGTTAATCTTCATAACTGCACCTCTCTTATTTAATATCGTTTCTTCCTATAATTTACTACAAAAATTTGTTGAAAATTCTTTCATTCTTCACTCAGAAATTATGTCTATAATTATACAAAATAACAGGAGGAAATTCAACTGATAAATTTCCTCCTGTTATATATTTGATTTCGATTATTTTGACGCGTTTTTTGCATATTTCTGGGCATCTAACAATTCTATCAACGCTTCTTCGCTGACGCTGACCCACGCATCCTCTTCTTCAGCATTTAAGCCTAAATACTGTGCCAAAGTACGCTCATCATCACTCATTCCCCATTCGTAACTGTAATCGTCGATTGCTTCGAAAGGAATTTCTCCTGCTAAATATAATTCTTTGAATGTTTTCATCATAATCTCCTTATGAAAAAACCGCTAAGCACTCGCTTAACGGTTTAATGCCGGCAATGGGACTTGAACCCATACGGTGTTGCCACCAACAGATTTTGAGTCTGCCTCGTCTGCCATTCCGACACGCCGGCATGTGTGATTTGTTTCACAACAAAATGAAGTATACCACATACACCATATCTTGGCAAGTAAATTTTTTAAATATTTCGTACAATTTTTTCAAGCAACAAAACCAAATTATCAGACAAATTTCATACTCACTTGCACATCGTTATTTTGTACTTTTATTTCACCATAGGAACCACACACAATGGGCATCATGGGTGGCAAATGCCCTAAATCCACGTCAAATATCACAGGTACATTTTTCTTACCTGCGACGGCCAAGACAGCCTCATATGGATCTAATCCAAACATCGTAGATCCATTTAGTGGTCTGCCAATCAAAAATCCTTTGACATGGTTAAACCACCCCGCCTCTTCCATCTGCCACATGGCTCTGCGGATAGAGAAAACATTCAGATCGCAGGCTTCCAAGAACCACACAAATCCATCTTCTTTATATCGGTCTAAAAAGTCTGTTGTTTTATCGAATCTGGTACCAAGAAGATTCACTAAGCAATCCATGCAGCCACCAATCAAACGTCCTTCAAAGGAAACATTTGCATCCGGATGCTGTAATTCATCTCCAACATAAGTCCGGATCTGTACATCTTCTGTTACATTGTAGGGAACCAACGGATTTTCAGGATCCTTCAAAGACTCCTTTTCCCATTTTCCATAGGTTTTGACGGTTTTTGTTTCGCCTGTCATAATGCCGAACGCATCATCCAGGGACGGATGCCAGGGCTCCATACCAAAGGCAGGGGCGCAAGGCGCGTAAATAGACGCGGTATCTGTCAATGTAGTCAGCAAATAGGTCAGATTGGTATTATCCGAATATCCCATGTACCATTTGGGTTCATTCTCTGCTATTTTTGAAAAATCTACATAGGGCAACACTTCACACATTAATTCTCCGCCACCACAGGATATAAGCACATCCGTCTCTGTGCTTTGAAACATCTCATTGATTTCAGCACCGCATTTTTCGGGTTTATTGCTAATACCTACCCCCTCACCGGCATAACAATTAGGCCCCAATTTCACTTGGTAGCCCATGTTCTGAAATTTCTCCAGAGCATTGTTGAAAGCACTTTTATAAGGTTCTATATTACATCCGAAGGAAGGCGCTAAAAACCCTATGCTTCCCCCCTCTGCAATAGATTTTGGGTATCTCATATGTGTTTACTCCTGCAGCATCTTGTCGTATACATCAAAGCAATCAAAAGTAGCGAAATAATCCTTGGGGGTTTCTGCTCTACGGATTAATTTTACATTGCCATCTTCCTGTAACAGTAACTCTGCAGATTTCAATTTACCATTGTAATTATACCCCATAGCAAATCCATGTGCTCCTGTATCGTGAATCACCATATAATCGCCGATTTGAGGTGTGGGAAGCATACGATCAATGGCGAATTTATCATTGTTTTCACACAAGGAACCAACCACGTCGCATTTGTATTCACAAGGTTCGTTCTCCTTACCTAAAACTGTGATATGATGATATGCTCCATACATAGCAGGACGCATAAGGTTCACCGCACAGGCATCTACTCCCACATAGTCCTTATGGGTATGCTTTTCATGAATCACCTTTGTCACCAATGCGCCGTAAGGTGCCATCATAAATCTGCCAAGTTCGGTATAAATAGCCACCTCACCCATACCTGCAGGAACCATGATTTCCTCATATACCTCTCTAACCTTCTCGCCAATGATTCTGATATCATTGGGCTCCTGGTCCGGGAGATAAGGGATGCCAATACCTCCGGAAAGATTAATAAAAGTGATATTTGCGCCTGTTTTCTGATGTAAATCCACTGCCAATTCAAACAACTGCTTGGCCAATGTGGGATAATACTCATTGGTCACCGTATTGCTGGCAAGGAAGGAATGAATACCGAAATTCTCTACTCCTTTTTTCTTCAATATACGGAATGCTTCATAAATTTGCTCTAATGTCATGCCATATTTTGAATCACCGGGATTGTCCATTATATCAGTACCCAAAGCAAAATATCCACCGGGATTGAAACGGCAGCTCATTGTCTTAGGCAAAGTACCTAGAATATTTTCCAAATATTCAATATGAGTAATATCATCTAAATTAATGATTGCACCCAATTTCGCAGCATATGCGAACTCTTCCGCCGGCGTATCATTGGAGGAAAACATAATGTCCTCTCCTATCAATCCTACTGCTTGGCTCATCATCAATTCTGTATAAGAAGAACAGTCTGCTCCACATCCGTAATCCTTCAAAATCTCCATCAAAAAGGGGTTCGGTGTTGCTTTTACAGCAAAATATTCCTTATATCCTTTATTCCAGGAAAAAGCTTCCCGAAGGGCTTTTGCATTCTCCCGAATACCTTTCTCATCATAAATATGAAATGGTGTGGGATAAGTTTTTGCAATATTTTCAATCATTTCTTTTGTTACAAAAGGTTTCTTTTCCATACGATTCTATATTATCCTCACTAAATATTCTCAATGGCCCAATCAATGGCTGCCATGCCATGTTGCTCTAAAAACGTATTGGTTTTGCTAAAAGGTTTGCTTCCAAAAAATCCCCGATAAGCAGACAGGGGACTGGGATGGGGCGCTTCCAATATCAAATGTTTGGGGTTGTCCAACATTTTTTTCTTCTGCTGTGCAGGACTGCCCCATAGAATAAACACAATAGGACGATCCTGTTTGTTCAGCGCTCTGATAGCCGCATCGGTAAACTCTTCCCATCCTTTTCCGCGATGAGAATTGGCCATATGGGCACGCACAGTCAACACGGTGTTCAACATCAAAACGCCTTGTTTTGCCCACTTGGTCAAATACCCATTATTGGGAATAGGGCACCCCAAATCATCGTGCAGTTCCTTATAAATATTCACAAGGGAAGGCGGAATATCCTGCCCCGGCTTTACAGAAAAACACAACCCATGTGCCTGTCCCACATTGTGGTAAGGATCCTGCCCTAAAATCACCACCTTCACTTCACTCAATGGTGTAAAATGAAAGGCGTTAAAAATGTCGTCTGCAGGCGGAAAAATTTGTGTGCTACTATATTCAGCTCTGACGAATTTATATAATTCTTTGTAATAAGGTTTAT
This sequence comes from uncultured Acetatifactor sp., assembly GCA_904501885.1. Classification (GTDB taxonomy): domain Bacteria; phylum Bacillota; class Clostridia; order Lachnospirales; family Lachnospiraceae; genus Acetatifactor. Next base: position 25,634 of record CAJGCP010000029.1, read on the forward strand.
GAAATTCCGGTTCCAACTCCTGCAACCAGTCATTTTCAATCATTCCCATAGCGGTTTCTCCATAATCGTACACTTATTTAACTTTATCATAGGTCTTTCAACCAATCAATGGGGTTTTTAGAAATACTCAACCCCTTTCCGGAAAGTTCTGCTGTCAACTGTGATAGTCGCTCATGTACCCTGAAAAAGTACGCCTTTTCGTTAAAAAAGGCAATTTTTTCAAAAGGCCACCTGATTACAGACGGATATTTTAGTCCAACGCCCAGTTCAAGAATCACCAGTTTACGGTTCACCGTGCCCTGTAACCATTTCTTATATAATTCCCATTTCGGCAAATAGCCTGCTTCTAAGTAGTTTTCTGCACAAATATTATTTAGTACCATTGGCTCACCACATTCCGGACAGATGTCCAAAGTAGGAATAACGTTTTCCGCAGGATTTCCATTTGAATAGAGTAGTTCAAAAAACCGATTTATCCTAGTGATTTCGTCTTTCGTAAGAGGAACAACCTCACCATGACCGTTTTGGCACTGTTTTTTAACAACAGATCCACAGGGACTTACAATTCTTTCATGTTTCCAGGGGTAAGAAGCAACAATCTCATTGGTAGGTAAAGAAATCACAAAATAGTTTTTATCTTTCAGCCTGTTCGCCAACTTTTCTAATGCTTCGTGTAAAGAATTCCCATATAATTTCCCGATGCAAAAGTCTTTCCACGCCGGCAAAAAAGTAAGTGCATCGGCATTTTGAAGGAATTCACATCCGTGTTTATATACATCGGATTTAAGCAAAGAATTTTGTGTGTCAAAATCCTCTCCAATTCCAATCAGGCACATATCCGCATCTGCAATTTTATCTAAAAGCATATGTTGTTCCATACTATTACTCCGATTCCATCTAATATAGACAGTATTATAACAAAAAAAGAGTAGAAACTCTACTCTTTTCTAAGGTTTGTACCTTCAAAACCGAACACCTAAACAAATCCCTGACTTCCGTCTTCTATCTTGGTTAAGCTTTAGACCGATTAGTAAGTGTCAGCTGAACACATTGCTGTGCTTACACCTCACTCCTATCTACCTCGTCGTCTTCAAGGGGTCTTATTGGATATCTCATCTTGAGGGGGGCTTCACGCTTAGATGCCTTCAGCGTTTATCCCTGCCGGACTTGGCTACTCTGCCATAGGTCTGATACCTAACAGATACACCAGTGGTCCGTCCACCCCGGTCCTCTCGTACTAAGGGCAGCTCCTCTCAAATATCCTACGCCTACGCCGGATAGGGACCGAACTGTCTCACGACGTTCTGAACCCAGCTCGCGTACCGCTTTAATGG
>CAJGCP010000030.1 GCA_904501885.1 uncultured Acetatifactor sp.
AAAGTCCAACTTTTCAAAATATTCCACAATATTTACATGGCCGGGGAAGATAATCTTTTCTTCCAAATTCAACTGTTTTACCAGTGCAAGGCATTCCGCGTTATACTCTTCATCATCCACGCCTCCCATGATATGAAGGCGCACATTGTCCATACGACAAGTCAATTCAAAGAAGGCATAAATCATGGTTTTGATATCTTTGATGGGAGCCATACGAACCACCGCACCAATATCTACAAACCCATCCTCCTTTTTGAGGGGAATGTTACACATCTTCTCGTAACTAATGCCATTTTCTATGACACGACATTTTTCCGGCGCACATCCCATATCAATCTGGGTATGCATGGCTCTGGTAAACAGGGATGTCACCCGAAAGGAACGGCTGTAGGTCAAATCCGACAGCATATAGAAAAAATCAATCCACTGGGGTTTAAATGCTCTGGCAACCCACTTGGCACGAATGATTTCCTCTTCCCGTTCTCTGGTATAGATTCCGTGCTCCGTCAAAAGCAAAGGCTTTTTATGAATATACGTCCCCATGGCTGCAAGCAGGCCACCATACCCTGTGCAGATGGAATGATAACAATCTGCTTCAGGAATCTCAGTTCCCATCAGATACAGCACCGGCAATAATCTGGAGCGCACCGAATGAAAGGCATCGGAAAACGCAATAAAGGGAAAATCTCTCTCGCAAAGTCCCGTTAAGGTTTCCAAAAATCCCGGACTTTTCAAATATGTTATGGGATTGATTTTCCGCACCTGATATAACTCAAACAACAAATCCCAATCCGGCTTGTTGGATGCCAACAGTCGCCTGTGGGCCTCCACTTCTTCTTCTGTGAAAGAAGGCATATAGCCACCGGTGTCCTTGACACGCAGGGCATCATCCAGAAACACCTGTTGCACACCCACCACATTCTTAGGCAGCTCATAGACAAACTTGTCCCGATCCTCCGCCTTGGCACCAATGACCCAAAGCACAAACTCATGCTCCGGCATTTCAGTTATGTACTGATGCATCCATGTGGAAACGCCACCTCGGATAAACGGATAGCATCCCTCCAAAATCAAACAAATTCTCACTTTATTCTCCTACTCGTAGGTCACTGTCACAATTTCTTGCCCTGCTTCTATCAGGTACAGATTGCCCGTTATATGAGTTAATTTACCGCCCTTAATATGGGCCGGCTTCTTTTCGTTAAATCGCGCCATAAAGAACGCCTGGTCATGGAAATTCTCTATGGTCAGCACCATATTGTCCCGATTTTTTTCTACATGAGGTATCACCGCTGCGAATCGTTGCACTGCCCCGGAAAACTCTGTACTGGTCAGGTTTCTCAGTTCCGGCGCTGATCCGTATAGCCAGCCCAAAAAAACATCAAAACGTTTGTATAACTCATCCCAACCAAGTTCTGCGCCACGATCCGGGTCAAGGGCATCATCGGGGTGCGTGAAGTGGTTATTGATATAATGCAAATTCAACTCAGAAAAAGCACCCATTGTCATAAAGTCATCCACATCACATCCGGAAATAATACGAGGTTGGTCTACCACACCATTTTCATCCACCTCATACTCTTGCAACAGGCAAAAGTCCAGCACATCATCCGGCAGATAAATTCCGGAGAGTGTTTGCAATCCAAATTCTTCAATCAACATCTTCCTTCCATCATCAGACAACAGATTGGAAGGGGGAACATATACAGAAATTTCCACATCCGGGAACAACTCCTCACAGAATTCTATCAGATGGGAAAAGCCCTTGATCATTGCCTCTTCACTGACCCAGGTCTTGTAGTCATAAATATCTTTATAATCCTTGTCACCCAAACATAAGGGCTGATGGTTGTATCCGTGATAGCCGATTTCGCCGCCTTTGCGCAGAAGCATATTGCCAAAATTTAAGAAAGTACCCGTATCCGGCGTAGCATCTGTGGTGCCGTCCACAGCATCGTCATAGCATTCAATGGCAAGTCCGGTGTATTTTATACCGTACTTGTCCGCTATATTCATCATATCCGGCCACCAGATATTGATATAGAAATCTCTTACCGTAGTGCTATAATCACGGGTAATATAATAATTGGTACCCTCCGGTATCTGAGAGGGGAAATCATCCAAATAAAAGGCAGACCCGTTGATGACAGGATACAGATATATCTCGTCAAACAAACTTATTGAGGCGGCAAAAAATCCACGGTACGCTTTATCGCACATACCGAAATTATCCACTACAAATTTACCTTCCCCATAGGGCCGCTCCCAAATCAACGGAACGCCTCCGGGCTGTCCTTCACAGACATAGACCTTCGCATCTTCTGCCAAACGGACCGTTCTGGCAGAATCATACCCATCCGTTACAATGAAACTCCTTCCGCCGCCCACCATAAAACCTTCTTCCACATACATCTTCTCCAGACGAGTATAATTGGAAGATTCTACAATACCGATTTTATTTTCTATGGCTGCAGAATAGGGATTTTGTTCCAAGGTAATAGGTAACAGAAGATTGCCGCCTTCATACACCCAGTCACAAATATCTGCAATTTCCCTACCCACAAGGGACAAATCTCCAAACAGGATAATCATGGCAGTATAGTCAGAGTAATCCGGGATATCAGCGTAGGCAAGATCCACCATTTGCGTGCCCACCTTCATATCCTTCAAGATGACTTCAAACTGTTCCAGAGCAGACGAGGATACTTTGTCCCGACTGCTGTATAAAAGCAGAGTATCCTTGTCCACTTCCTGCAAGGCCACCTCTTTCGTCACCACGTTTTCCACGGCAAGACATTCCAGACTGCGTCCCAGGTAGTTGACCTGAACTCCCATCAGCTCCACCAATAATACCAGCGTAATCATTGCGAAGACTACCACGATGGCAAGAATTCCCTTAAATCTGAAGTTGCGAATTTTCGCCCTTACACTTCCCAAAATGCCAATACCTCCTTGCTTTTGGAAGAAAGATAAATATGACGATTGTCAATCTCTTGTAACAATTCCTGAATTTCTTCTCCCCGGCCCAGGGAAGCCAGGTACTGCAGGCGAAGCATATAGTACTCCTCTCTGTCTGCATAACGAGTGCCCATTTCGCGCAAGCCTTCCGCTGCCTGGGTATAGTTTTTTCGTTTCAAATCATTCTCTATCATCCTCGAATAGTCTGCGATATTACCTACAATATTAACTTTCCTGCGGATGAGGCTTGCAAACAATTCCCGGTTCATCACCTCTACCTGTCCCTGCATTAGATTCTGGTCCAGACAATTCCATAGGAAGGCGCAGTATTTTCCCAGTATATCCGCATTTTCAGGTTCTGCCGCCAATTGCCTCTCGAAATCCTGCAATTTATAGTCGTTCTCTTTGGAAATTTCCACCATAGCAGTTACCGCATAATGCACCACCTCGGTGTCATCATTGTTGCCCGCTTTTTGCAGAAACTGAATATATTCTTTGGGGTTATCATTCAACACATCCATGATGATGGTTCTTCTTTCCCCTGCATTATTAATCAACAAAGCTTCTTCAATGGGCACCGTCTCAGCAGCCACCTTTTTCGTGTCCACCGTCACGCTCTTGTACAACTCCGAATCCATTTTCATCTTTTCCACATCAATTTCGATGGCGTCATCTGCTTCATGCAAAATTTGAAAATGCAAAATCAGCACAATCAAAGGCCCCCAAAAGAACAGAAACAGCGCCACAAAAATCATGTATTTATGTACTTTTAATTTTTCGGAGCGGATTCCCAAATAAATACATAAGCAAACAAGCAAATGTACTACCGCCAAAATAATGTACCACATAAGTTTTCCCTACTGTATCACGGTAGTTTCTATCTCAATTCCCTCAAACCTGGGCAAAATATACTGCAAATCATTTTCCGTCGCCTGGGCAAACAGAATCCGAAGTTTTCCATCCTCAGTCATGCCCAAAACATCCGTGGTGCGGATCTTTCGGGACACAAGTTCCTCTAACTCCTGCACTGTCTTACCGGCGCCATCTATTTGGAACATCACATAAGAAGATACCTTCTTTTCTGCCAACGCCTTGTATTGACTTAAGGTCTCCGCAAAGGCTGCCGCATTCATAATATGGGTGCCTGCAATATACTGTCTATCATAAACTGCCTGGTTATAATCATACGCACGAAGCAGGGACATCTGCACTAAATCACGCATAATCTTAAACAGGTTCACATAATACAAAGAACGCTGATCCATGTCCGCATGCCATAAGAATATCAGAAGCACCAACTCCTGCCCCCGATAAACGCCAGCCGCATACATAGGATACTCCGAACTCAACTGCGTGTTACGCCAGATTTCTCCCTCTCGCAATTTTTCAATGACGGGCGCATAGGTTTCTGTGGAAATGGATTTGGACACATTGTCAATGATATCTCTGGAAGCCACTTCCAGACGTCCAAAGGTACTTTCCTTATTGATGGAATACACCGTTATTTTCTTGTTTTCCAGAATCTCCTCAAAGGTCTCCATAATGCGCAGATACAGAAGTCTGGGCTCTACGGTATCCAATTTTCTGGTGATATCAAAGATCTTACCGAAACTATCCTTGGAACCGATAATCTGCTTCTTCAAATCCCGCTTCTCACGATAAGTGTCCTCATAGATTTCACGGGTGAAAACCAATTTATCTTCCAATAGCTTATTTTGGTCTGTGACAAATCGGATATGGTCATCCTTACGCAATTTCACATAACCACACAATGCTGCCACCAGGAAAAAGAAGACAAAGGCCAGCCAGTTGGTGGGTTCGTAGAAAATGGTCATCATACTGGTGCCACCTACCACCTTTGCGATTAGCCAGGAAATACTGCTGAGTGTTGCCGCCATCAAACCAAAATACAAACCATGAACAGTGGCCATCACAACAATGTATACCATTCTAAAATCTACGATGGAAAAAATAACTGCCGAATCCGTGATAAGAAGGAACAATTCCGTGATAAGGAACAGAATCAACAACTCTGCCACCTTCACAAACAGGCTATGCTCTTCCATCCACTTTTTACATTTATCCCAGAAGCTTTCCACTTTTGCCGTTTGAGCGGCACAATATTTACCATACTCCTCTTCCAAATCCTCTAATACGGAAATCTTGGCAAACCAACCATACTCGTTGCGCAGGGCCTTATTATTTTCCGTGGCTGTCCTGCTGACAGGGGTTTCCGCTACAAAATCCACCTGCGCCTGGGCTTCCAACCCGGTCAAATGTTTTGCCAAATCTGAAAATTGCATGTCAAATTCATCCACCACCGTCAAAATACCGGTGCCGTTCTTCCAATTGTCCACCAATCGTACCAAAAGGTCGGAAAGGTCCTTCATGGACAGGAAATGCATTCTTCCATCTGCCGCTTCCTCTATGGAAACTGTTTGTTTCTTATACAATTTCTTGAAAATTTTATACAGAAAATCCTTTTCGTACACGCCGGAATAGAGATAGGGAATGCGCACTACTTTCACATCCATATTGGCCTTCTTTCCGTAAAACTGGCATAAGTTTTCTTTTGCCGCAGAGAGAATGGCTCTGTCTGTTTTCTCAGAAAACGCAGCATCCAATGAGGACAGAAAAATCATTCTGGTGCGTTTCTGCATCTGCTTGGCATACTCCAGCACCTCGCGCAATTCTTCGGAATCATTCTTTTCCATGGTCTGATAAGTCAAATCTCCGGAGAAATATACCACCAAATCAAAATCATAGGTTTCGAAAATAGCCTTGATGGATGGCTTTTTAACGCGGAACAGCTTGATCTTATCCGCAGATCCCAGTTCTGTATTACCCACCACCATCACCTTGCTATCCGGAAAAGTAGCCTCTATAAACTCCTGCGTCAAATATTCCGTATTACCGATACACAGGACACGCTCCGGCACAAAACCATCGGAGTGAGATACCACTTCTCTTTTTTTGAGCAGTTTCTCCCGCAGTGCTACTAAAGAACTGTGATTTACCACCTTGAGCAGACAATCAATCAGCGCTTCGTCAAACACACCACACATACCGCTGGAAATCATCTGTACTGCCACATCCTGAGAAAAAGCATCCTTGTAACTACGATTGCTGGTAAGCGCATCATAAGAATCGGCCAAAGCTACCACTTGGGCGGACAGGGGAATCTGATTTCCTTCGCGCCCATCGGGATAGCCGGTGCCATCATATCTTTCGTGATGACCACGGGCAATTTCCATGGCATGCTTTTTCACAGAAGGATCTATATCACCAAACTCTATTTCTTGGATGATCTCTTCGCCGAAAATGGCATGCTTTTTTATGATATCATATTGTAAGGGAGAAAGCTTGCCGGGATAATCCAATATGCTTTTGGGCACACGGGATTTACCCACATCGTGCAGTGATGACGCAATGGAAATGGCGTCTATTTCCTCATCGGACAGGACACAAACACCCTGTGTTTTTGCCTGTACTAGAATCAGTTTGGTAAGCACACACACATGATAAATATGGAATCCACTTTCACCGTTTAGATTCTCCGGAATAGAGGCATCACTAAGCATTTCCACATGCACTTTGGAACTCCCGTTTTCCGTATCCAATACCAACACAGGATTCTGATTCTTCATAGGCCTTCTCCTTTCCCGAATTCTATAACTTGTTTAATACTTTATTATATTCCTATCTGCGCTTTTTGTCAAAAAAGATAACGAAAAATATCCCACCATGCATACAAGCCTTCTGTATGCATGGTGGGATACTCATAATTAGGTTTCTTGACAGGACCTCAACGCGCAGTGATGTCGTTGACATTCATTGCAAAATTAGAATTCTGCGCAAGTCGCACCACTTCTCCACTGGTCATTGCATCAAACTGTTCCAGCGTCCACTGATCTGCAGGCGCAAACTCGTCACTCTGCACATACTCTAATAATCGTTGTCGCAACCAAACTGCCGCAGGGTCCGCATCCGCAAAATGGAATGCACACACAAACAATCTGCCCGTCCCCACTTTGCACTCAAACATTGCCGTCTGGCGAATGGCGTATTTGTGGGAGGAAGCCACATCAACGATGGGATGGAAGGGAATGTCATCCTGCTCAAAGCAGATTGCATTACCGCCCTCTAACAGGCGTCGAAACTGCCAACCACAGAATCCTTCATGAGGGAAGCCCCTAAACACCGGGTGGTCATCTATCACTGTGGCCAGATTACCCGACGTTCTTCCTGCCAATCCAATACGGAATGAGGTAGGCAGACAATTAAATGGTCCGGCACCTAATAGCAACACATCCTTCCCTTTCTGCAGTGCCCGCTTCAATTCCTCTGCAGTCATACCTTCACTTACGATGAGATTGGCTTCCGTTTGCATCTCACATGATATAGCTTCCGGAAAAAGGTACAGTTCCCACTCATTCTCGGCAAACATCCCATCCGTAGTCAGGGTGATATATAGTCTCATTTTTTCAGGCTTTTCTACCTGTGGCAAAATCGTTTTATAATCAAAAACCTTTCCCACCCCTGGCATGATATCCGAAACAACGACATTCTTGCGATTGATTTCCTCTTCCGCGAAGGAAAGTACGACCTCTAACTGTGCATCCCGGAGCACATCCCCTCCATAATACGAAGTCCATACGCCAAAGGAAAGTTCCTGTCCGGAGGTAAAATTAAAATCGGTTTCTAAATCAGTCAAAACTACGGTTTCCGAGTTATACATCCGTACATTTCTGACTGTCTCTCCGGGCTTTAATTCAAAGAATTCATTCATCATCCCCACTTCATAGCCAAAGGTGTGCCAATGGGTATCAATAGGACCAAGAAAATCAAATCCGGCCATATTTTGACAACGACGCGCCAGTTCAAAGCAATGCTTTCGCACCCTGCGCTGCCATTCCGATGAATTCTTAAAATACAAAGGTGCCCTGTGAAGCAGTCCTTTTTCCTGCAAATGCCTTCTAATAGATGGCAATCGATCCGTTTTGCCCATTCGGGTACCCTCATATCGACTTTCCAAACTCAGGTCCACGTAGGTGCCATCAATACAAATCTCGTGGCTGAGGCGGGGCTTTTGATATACACTGCTCCATTCATCCAATAGCCTCACACTACCCTCTACAGACTCATAACTGAGCAGTCCCAAAGGATAGCTGTTATATAGATCGGAGAATTCAGAAACTCTCCGAAATCTTTTCGGATGATGCTTGAAAGGTGTTTCCACCGTCTCTGACTGCTGATTCGGTTCCTCCCAGTAGTATTCCAACCCACGCATGGCACTCATAGGGGAAAACAATGCATCTGTATTTTTATGCACTTCTTCCCCACACAGGGCAATATGCTCAATAAAATCATCGTCCATCAACAACTCATTGCCACAACAGTAGATAACAACCGACGGATGGCGACGACAAAATTTCACGATTTCTTCCCATTCAGAAAGCGTTGTGTTATTCGGACTTTCCACTTGTATCAACATACCAAGTTCGTCTGCCGCCTGCATATATTCCTCCACAGGGACAAAGGTATGGAAGCGGATAAAATTAAATCCCAATTCCTTTTCCTTACGAATCATCTCACGATACATTTCGATATCATGATGAGGATGGACGGTTTCCGAAAAATGTCCATGCTCACAGATTCCCCTTAAGAAATATGGCACACCATTCAATTGCAGGTGCACGCCGTCCGCTAAAAGCCTGCGCACGCCAAAGGTCCGATATAAAACGACCTCTTTGCATGTAATCTCTAATCCGTATAATTTCGGTTGTTCCGGACTCCATCTCGACAGTTTTTCCGTAGGAAAACTAAAGTCTCCGTCTGCCTCACCGGACAGAATAACCCTTTCTGCGTCTATCACCTTCCATGTATACACACAGTCCTCATTGCTCATCGTTTCATCTGTTATGGTGTGTACAAATACCTCATCGCATTTTTCCGAAATAAGGACCACCACATCTTTCAACAGGCTCTTATAAGCACGAAGTTCTACATCTCCTGTGATTCCTCCGGTATACTCATTGGAGGCGCGAGAGGTAATACCCACTACAGGACGTCCGGCATATCCTGCCAGTCGATGGTTGGACACAGCGAGAATCAAGACATTCATTCCGGAAATCATTACATTCTTCGGTATCAGAATATCAAAAGGTGTGCTGTATCCCTCGTGATGGCCCACATAGCAATCATTCAACCATACGGAAACCGTATTTTGAACACCCTCAAAATGTAATACCATCCTATCCGCATCTTCTGTATACTTAAATTCTTTACGATAAAATACTGTCCCCTGCACATTTTCCAATGCCATATCCGACGCCATGTCCTTGATTGGATAGCTCTGGGTTCCAAATTTGGGATTTATATATAATGGTTCGGAAACAGGCAGTTTCTTAAGCACCGGAAGCATGTCCTCCCAATACCCGGGAACCGCAAATTCCACCCTCGCAGAATATTCTCCCAGTGAACATTCCTTCCATGGATTTTCTGTTCCTATATACTTCTCTGCGCTATATGCCATTTCCCATGCGCCGTTTAGGCTGTAGGCGGTGTATTCCATAATTGGCTCCTTCATGCCAAAAGTGGCCGGTTTCCCGACCACCTGGCGATTAATCAGTTACATAAATCTTTACATTATCAATGTAGAATTTGGTATCCAAATCCTGGGTTGCACCATCTGCCAATGTTTCTGAATTAATTCTGAAACGGATATGTCCCAAAACAGAAGATTCATTGGCATACAAAGCATTCACCTCTGTCTCGATTTGGTTGCCGTTGATGTAATAGGTAAATTTCTTGGTTTCTCTATCCACCACCACTTTCAGGTGCGTGAAACTTCCCTTCGTGTACGGTGTGGTCAATTCGATTGCACCACTACTTCCTGTATTTACTCGTCCGATGCCGGCATCGGACACCATAAATCTCGCTACGGAATAATTGCTTGTGGAATTGAGGTACACGCCATATCCTGTCGTCTTGACACCTTCCCCTTTGATGGCCATATCCAACTCTACCACGGCATATTTTCCATCAGTGACGGGACTTCCTATAGAAATTTCTTCTCCCGCATTCAGCATCAGGCTGAAATTCAAATCGCGGATGGTTGTGTCTTTGGGATTGTCCACCACGTTGACGCTTGTCACCGGGGTGAACTCCATACAATAATCTGTTGCGGCTGCGTTTGCGTCCACCGTGCTCTTCGCTACCACTTTGCTGTATCTCTTGTAATTACCACAAGCCAGTTTGCCATACCAATGAGTTCCCGTCAACGCGTTTAAGCCGGTGTCAAGGGCTGCCCCGTCAAAATTCATATTTACCAGATAAGGATCCTGTGTAGGTGCTGCTGTGGGTTCTGCCGTAGGTGCCGGGGTTGCCGGTGCTGCAGTTGCAGGGGCAGGTGTCTGGGTTGCCACGGGGTCTTGCGTGGGAGCAGGTGTTGCCGTTGCCACGGGCACTTGGGTGGGTACAGGTGTTGAAGTCGCGGTCGGTGCCTGGGTAGGTGCCACAGGCAAGGCAGCCGTCTCATATACCTTTACATTGTCCACATACAATCGGGTATCAACACCTTCCGATGCTTCCGTGGGCAACTGGAACAGGATTGCGCCGAAGTTTGGCGTATCCATAAAGAGTGCGGTCAGTCCTGTCTCAATCACAACTCCATTCCAATAGTAGGTATATTCTCTGGTCTGTTTATCCACCACAAATTTCAAAGTGCCAAATTCACCCTTGGTAACTGCCGGGCGTTTGCTCTCGTCATTCAGCACATTAGAAGATACAAAACGTGCCAAATCCGTATCGTTCAGCTGGAATCTGCCCACGGAGCGGTAACCACCACCGCGTCTCTGGCTAAAATAAATTCTGTAGCCGCCGTTCTTGCTATCCTGACCTTTGACTGCCAAATCCATCTCTGCGACAATATATCGCTCGCCAATGTAGTTATCTCCGTAGAGATATGTATTTTCAACACTGAGATTGATAAACGCATTTGTCTCAATGCTGGTGTTATAGGCAAATTCCAAACAATGGTCGTCCGCCTGTGCGTTAGGATCTACCTCTGTTTTTGCCACCACCTTCACATTAGCCTTGTAGGCACCCTCTGCCACCTTTGCTTCATACTTGGTAGTAGAGGTCTCGGCAAATATGGTTCCCACCGCATAGCCGTCATAGGTTTCATTCACAGGATAAGGGTCCGGGGTTGCCGTAGGCGCTGGAGTTGCTGTGGGCACCGGCACATTGGTGGGTCTGGGGGTAGGCTCCGCCTTCGGCTCCTCAATGTATACCTTCAGGTTATCCAAGTACAACTTGCTATCCTGTACACTTGCATCCTCTACATTCGCTGTAAACAGGACGGTTCCGAAGTTAGGTGTGTTGGGATACAAAGCCGCAACACCTTTTTCAATCAATTCATCATTTACATAATAACTATACTGTTTGGTCTGTTTGTTCATCACCATCTTCAGATGTACAAACTTGCCCTTCTCCACTTCGGTACGAAGGGTAGGGTTGACCAAATTGTTAGCGTCCACATATCTTCCAATCTCTGTGTCTGTCAATAGGAATCTGCATACGGACTGGTATCCGCCACCGGTCTTCTGACTTAAGCTGATACGATAGCCGGCCGGCTTACCATCGATTCCACCGACAGCCACATCCATCTCTACTACGATGTTTTTATCTTCCTGACCACTGCCCAGCTCGTGGATAACAGAACTCTCCAGCACCAAACGGAAGTTTCCTGCGTAATCTACAGCCGGATTATAGGTCAGTTCCATACACTTATCCTCAGCAGCCGCTGTAGGGTCAATCACAGTTTTATTCACCACCTGGGAGAAGGAACGATACAAACCTTCTGCAATGCTTCCTTCATAATGGTCCTTGCCGGTATTCATCAGCGTAGTTCCCACTTGGTAACTATCGTAGTTCTCATCAATAGGATATGACAGCCATTCGGGTTTTGGCGTGGGGGGAGGGAGCACCTCCTGCGACATCATTTCCTCGTATGCCGCATGGGTCAACTGGTAAATCTTCAAGTTGTCCATGAACATTTCTGCACTGGTTTCCTGAGCTTCATTGGGGGTGCCGATATAGATAGCTCCAATGTTGGGCACATTGCTACCATGGAAGAATGCAATGTCCTTCTGCAATAAATCTCCGTTATAGTAATAGTGGAAGGTTCTTTGTTTTTTGTCGATGACAAAAGTCAATGTGACAAATTCGCCGTCACCCACAATCTTTTGGGTACTCTTATCGTGGGAATCATTATTTATCTTGCGAAGAACACGATAGTCTTCTGTAATCTTCACTCTGGCTGCTGAATGGTACTGGCTGTTTTCGGGACGTCTGCTGATAAAGATATCAAAGCCGTTTTCCTTGCCCTGCATGTTCTTTACAGCGATGTCCATCTGAATCACCATCAACAGGTCGTCGGCCTCAGGACCTACGGTCTGTATTTGGTCTTCATCCAAATACAGATATAATTTACCATCCAAATTGTACTTCTTGACATAGGGGAATCTCATACATCCATATCCCTCATAGTCAGGGCGTACCCAGTTCTTGGGAACTACCTTCCAGTCGTCCCTATATTTTTCTGTGATACCATTGATATACCAGTTGAATTTTTCAGTGGTAATATTTTCAATGGGCGTTTTGGTCTTATGATTGAAATTCTCATCTACGATAGTATCAATAAAATTCGCCGTCACATAGATGCGATAAACCACATCCTCACCATCCACATGCATTTCAATGGTGCCGGGAATGGTGTTGGGTGTGTCTACGATAACCTCTTTACCGCAATAACTGGTTGCCTCTACCAGGGGCATCTGTGTGATTCCCTTATACAAATCAACCTCGTAGGAAAGGGTGCTGGCATTGAACGCATCATAGGGTGCTCCGTCAATGGTGACGGACTTGATCATCCAATCTTCCATCTCTGCAACGGTCACGGTAAGCACCGCAAACTGTGTATCGGAGGTAACCTTAATCTCCGCGGTACCAATACCGGTTGTGTACAATCTACCCTGATCATCCACCTCCACAACAGAACCATCGGAGGTTTCCCAGATAAATCTTGTAGAATCTGCATTGTAGGGTGAAATCTCCGGAAGCAATCTATTGGTGCCGGAAATGTCTATGTATCGTGCTACCTGCTCAAATATGCCTGCCGCCATGTCCTTTGTGACGAAATCATTGGGGCGGAAAGTGTCCTCCTCCAGATCCACCATCAAGCGGTAGTTCGTGGCAATGTCTGCATCATCCTTTGCCCATGCAGGAATGGTATCTGCATCGGAAATACGGTACAGCGCATTGGCAATATTGTAGGTTTCGTTGGGATTCTTTGCCTGCAAAGCCTTGACGATGACATGGGCCATCTGGGCTCTGATTACTTGCTGGTTTGCACTAAACTCATTGATTCCAAGGCTCTCATAGTTCTCAAAACCGTAGAGGCGGGTTACCATTTGAGCCAATTCCCCATGGGTAATTACCTTTTCCGGGTGGAACAGTCCGTCCGTCTCTGCACCCATGACACCAATGGCAGTCATCTGGCGGATTGCCTTGGATTCCTGTGCTGTATTCAAATCTTCGAAATCGGTTGCCGGAAGATTATCCACAGCAATGGTGTACTCTTCGCGATCGAAAGCAACCTTCTTTATTTTTCTCTTTGCTCTGCCGTAGAACACCGCGTTTTCATCAGCCTGGCCCATTCCATCGTGAACACTATCCGTTCCGCCATGGGTCAAATCCAGGTTGATGTCATTGACAAAGCCCTGCGCCATTGCTTCTGCACAGAAAACAGCATAAAACTCAGGGGTATCAAAACGTACATAGGGAGCGGAAGAGGATTTCACAAACAATCCCTTCTCCGGCTTATAATACGCTGCCACGATATTGTCTGCCATTCTGCATGCCAGTTTGAAGTACTGTTCATTACCTGTGTATTTGTATAACTTGATAACCGCTACGGTATCCTCGGGACTCTTGTTGTTAGTCAGCAGATTGACATTGGGATTCTCGCCCATGGCAGTACCCAAATCACCCAAATCCACATTCTGTCCCCAAGCCCGAGCAGCTGCCCAGATTTCAGCTTCTATATCCGCATCCTCCGGCTTCAGGATGCTACACACATCAATGGTACTGATAAACGCTCCCTCCCATACAGACTCATTCTCTGCGTAGGTAGCGCCTTCATTCAGATAATATCCGCCTCGTTGTGCAATCAACTGTTTGCCATCTTTTCCCTCATTCAAGTCAGTACCATCGTTCAAAATCGGAGTCTTGAACAGATGATTGACAGGATCATAGATGTAGCGGGCACAAGAAAGCATATTCTTCTTTACAAATTCATAAATCTTTTCATTTCCGGTATAGCGGTAAATTTCCGTAAAGTTCTGAGGACCATAGCCTGCAGTACACTTTAAGGATGTACGGCGTACCAGGGAGTTTGCACCTGCAATTTTAAAATCATCCATGGTGGCATTCTTAAAATCAAAACCGGATTTGGTCACAAAATCTGCACCGATGAACTGATACAGGAATCTATCACCACCATATATATTGTCGTCGGTCAGGGAACCGTATTCTTCACCAATCAACATGGTATCCGGATTGCCTACACCGATATACTTATCCAAAAGTCTCTCGCCCCAAACTGCATACTTGGGATCCCCGGTCATCTCGGAAAGGAACCATGCCGCTTCCATCAAATCGTTACCGGTCGACATAAATGGATGGTAACTGGATGCTACATACGGATCCGGATTCGTGTACTCACTATCCCATGCATCCAAGATAGGAGTGTCCCAATTGGCGTGACGGTTCATAGTCAAAGCCGTCCAGTCATAAATATGTCCATTCCAATAAGCAGTGATAAATCTCTTGGTTCCTTCAGGATCTGCCTTCCACATCAGTTCCCAGGGCACCTGGTAGTCCTTGGTTTCATGATACTGGCAGTTTACTTTACCCTGCATGACATCCACCAAGCTGTGTCCGCCTGCGTATAACAAGCCGGAACTATCCACCAAGCCCGGTGTATCATATCTGAATTTGATCTGCTCTAACGCAATTTCCGAATACTCGGGATTGCCCGTCATCAGCGACATTCCGTCCAATGCTTTGAGAAAATTAAACTGTGCGTATAGATTGGACTGATAGTATTCATTATTTGTACCTTTGTTCCAAATGGTAGGTTCAAAAGTATCAATATTCAATCCATCCACAAACAAATTAGGGTATAAAGCGCCCTCAATATTACGTCCATACTTCAGTGCTGTATTAATGTGTCCCATCAGGGCATCCATTCTGGAACTGGGTCCATGGACTACCACATCGTGGCTCATCATGTACTCTCTGGACACCTTGTCTGCCATATCCACATAACCTGCTGCGGTACCTGCGGTTTTACCTTCATTGATACCGTGGTTCACATAGTGCGCAATGATGGCATTTACATCATCTCCATAAGCCGCCTTTACATCGGGATAGCTTTCTGCATACACCCAAGGGTCAAACAGTTTACCTTCGTCTCTGCCTTCATATATACCGTGCGTCAGATAATGATCCACATATCCATCCCAATTGTCACCGTATGCAGCCTGCAAATCAGGGTATGCTTTTCTGTATTCTTCAACATTTAAGATTTTATGTACCCAGTCGCGGCCGGAGGGCAAATTCACCCCAGACACAGCCGTCTGTCCCTCTTCCACATTCACCGCCTGGTCTGTTTCAGGCTTTTCGTCTACCACCACATCCGGGTCTGAAACTTCTTCTCGGATTTCCGAAAAACTGCCTGCTTCAGACTCATCCGTACCTTCCAAAGACTCCACCGATACATCATCTGCGGAACCTTCAGTTTCGTCCAGGTATGATTCCAACTGCTCAAGTTCCTCACTGGTCAAATCAGACAAACCGGAAGGAATCTCTACCCCTTCAGGTACCTGACATGCAGTAAGAATCATAGTCAAAGCCAATGCAATGGCTAAAATACTAACCGGTTTCTTCGAGCATTTCATACTATTTTGTCCTCCTCACGTAATAGATTGAACAACATTTGGATGGCCGCAGGATCGCGGCGCAAGCCATATACTTCCTTTGCATCGCCACATAGGCGTCCTTTGAACATCATCTGGGAGATCACCAACTTACCCTTTGGCAGAGTCAGTTGTACCATGGGAACCCTTGCCAGGAACTTGCCTGCAACTACTAACGGCGTGTATGTTACCTGTTTCCCCTTGAGTTCCAAATACATTTCGTGGAGGTTCTCCACCTTGGCTACCAATTTTCCCGCTCTATCGGCAATGGCGGGCGCATCGTCCACGATGTGGTGTGCCTGCTTCATGAGTTTCGCTTCCGTCTCCCGGTTCACGTTTTCCGCAAACTCATAAATGCCAATGCAGCTGTAAGCAAAATAATTACCTTCTTGGATTTTATCTATATCTGCTCCGCGGGATTTCCATAGTTCCAGAAAAGCCTCCCCACTGGCGTTTTCTATGTTCATTTCCACTGCCGGGACGATGAGCCCACCCCGTTGGCCGTTCCATAGCCAAGTGGTTTTTGCGGGAATATTTCTCCATAGACCATCTTTTTTATCTACAGGATGCACATGGCTCTCTCCCTCGATAACCGGCAGGAACACCGCTCGGATATCCTCCGGCAATTCCCATTCCTCCAGTGCTCCCAGAGAATACTTGGCTGTCACTGCAAAGGCGCTATCTGTCTTGGCATTGGCTATTTGAGGTCCTGCGCCAAGCAGAATCACTTTTTTGTCATTTCCCAACTGTGCCAAGAGAAAGCTTCTTTTTTCTGACACATTTGTCATTTCTAGTCCCAATATCACATCTGCTTCCGGCAAATTATGAGTATAAGGAATGCCAAATTCCTCAAAAAGAGCAATGCACTCTTTTTCCTCCGGCAAAATGCCTATGGTCCGGTCACAAGACTCGTAAGTAATGGACATCACATTCACATCCCAAACCGACTCCGCTTCGCCACACCTTGCATACATACGGTATGCGCCTTTCTGCTCCGGCATTTTGTAAAACACCTTATGAACTACCTGCGAGTAAGCAGGCACCCGACAATGCAGTACATATGGATTGTCTTCTGCATGTTGTTTATTCTTTGCATGACGCTCTACTTCGTCATCCTTTTCTATTCCACAAAATACGTCCACCTCCACGGTTGTACCTGTATCGTTAAATACATGAACCGGCACTTCCACCTGCTGGCCGGGAGTAAAATTCCTATCCCAAATATTCATGCTGGCCGCAATGGGCTGATAGGAAGCAGAAAGTGCGCCCCAAACAGGTTTGGGTATGGGGTTTCGTAAATCCCCAAAGAAATGGGTGTCACCATCTTCCGGGCTTCCCAAAGCGCAATAGGGAGAATATCCCGCCACGCCAAGCCGTCTCCAATACTCAGCCACTCTCACATTTGCCATGGTCTGTAACCACAATGTATCTTCCTTGGTTCTCTCCTTGCCCAAAAAGCGTTCGAAACATTCGGAAACATTGGGATATAACCCTTCGTTCCCTTCCTGGTCTATGTAATTACCTCCGAACTCATCCGCCAGAACCGGCTTTTCAAAATCCTCCGGACCATCATAATACAAACCCAAGTTCTCGAACAAACTCCACCAGTAGGCATGGACATGAATCACATCGTGATGAGAAACCACCAGCTCCGGGTATCGGTCCTTGATTCTCCGGGACACTCGCAATCCATACTCTGTCTTTTTGGCGTTGACCTCATTCCATGGATGAAAAATGCACGCACAGGGATGCTTTGCCGCCACAGCCGCCCAGGTGAGCCACTGTGCTGCCATATTCTCTTCCTCCGCATCCAGTTCGTGGAAAAAGCACCATTCCGCCTGTACCATCAGACCGTACTTGTCACACAAATCCAAAAAACGTTCCGGCGGCAAGCACAAGTGAAAACGCAGGGTATTGGCCCCCAATGCCAGCATCCGCTTCACGATGTGCTCTTCAAACCAAGCTTCGTCGAAGGCCACATCTGCAGCTTCTTTCTGGCGCAAAAACCTCCCCCAGACCACCGTGCTCATGCGCATAGTTACAGGTTCACCATTCAGCCTAAACTTCTTATCATCTATTTCGAAATATTTCAAACCGACGGGTTGTACAATTCTCTCCCCATCAGTCATGCATTCTAATGCGTATAATTTAGGATTCTGTCCACTCCATAATTCGTGTGTTCCCGACAATACCATTGAAATCTCATCTTGGTCGGTGGCTGCCACACACTCGCCTACGACTCTGTCCCCATCCAACAGGCGAAAAGCCACCTGCTCACGGGTTGCATCAAAACAATGCGCCTGATAACGAATCACCAGACTATCGTCTTCTTGGTGATAAAGGGGAACGATCTCGTCCACGCGCACATTCCCATGCACTCTTAGGATAACATCATCCCACAGGTGGGAAGTAAGATTGCTGCGCCACAAATCCGCTTCCGACACTATAGAGGCATCGGTGCGAGGCACTTTGTCCAGGGGCGCAAGGCATATTTCTACAGTAATCTGATTCCCCGGGCGTACCTCTTCATGCTCCAGCAGATGATGGGTGACGGTCATACCCCCCACCGCCTGTGACACCTTGACACCATTCACGTACACCTCCGGATAAAACCGGGCACCCTTCAGTTCCAGGGTGGCCCGTTTCCAGTTTCCATCCGGCAACACAATTTCCCTTCTATACCATACATACCCTTCGGCTATCTCATTCGCAGGAAAAGGAAGGCCCGGCACATCTGCCGTCCCTTCATATATTCTATCTATTCCAATTTCCCATTGTCCATTCAGGCAAAGCATATCGCAACCTCTGTTCTGCTTCCCATCATACAATGTCAACTTTATAACAATCTTGACATTATCAAGGAAGAATTCTATAATTCGCTTATATTTATTATATATCGTTGTATTTTAGTGTGTAAATATAATTATTTTTTATTGTTTCTATAAGAATATCAACATTTTTGAGGTGCGACATGGATTATTCTTCCAATCATTTTCAACACATCATCAATACCAGTTCGAATGCTTATTATCCTCTGCAGTTAAACACGCTTACCTCGTTGCCTTTTTACATTGTTTCCATAGGGATTCAGGAGGATGAGGGAAAAATCACCCATCCCGGTCTGATTTATCAGGAGGAGGATGCGCAAATGGTGCGGCCTTCCGCCTTTTCCAACTATCACATTTTGTATTCCTCCAAAGGCTCCGGCATGGCCACCATAGACGGGATAAGCATCTCGGTACCGGAGGGAAGTTTTATCTTTCACACCCCGGGGACGCCCAGATGCTATGAGCCCATAGAGAAGCCATGGTGCACCAAATGGATTGCCTTTCATGGTTATGCAGTGGGCAAACTCTTGCCTTTCAAGAGCGGTGTATATTCTATTCCCACCCCGGAACTGTTTGATTCCCACTTCAGTGCATTTTTTGATGGCCCCAAGAATCACTCCTGGATATACGACTCCTCCACTTATTTGTATCGCTTGCTTTTGGATTTGTCCTCTACCGCCTTCTTACCCGGCCCTACAGACAAAACTATGAAACAAATGGAAGTAATACAAAATTATCTGGCGGAAAATTTTCATCAGGAAATCAGTTTGGAAGATTTGGCCCGTTTGGCCGGCGTGTCGGAAACACATTTGTGCCGATTATTTCAAGATGTATTGCATGTCAGACCCTTTGAATATATTACTCATTTGCGCATTCAGAGAGCCAAAGAACTCCTACAAAAATATCCCACCCTACGCGCGGGGGATATCGCGCATATGGTGGGATATAAATCACCAAGTTATTTTACTATGCTATTCAAACAGGCAGAAGGGATTACCCCTCTGGAATTTAGAAATATGCACCTGTGACCTTTTTATCTTGCTACACCTTCCATTGCCTTGGATTCAGGAATAAATACAGGCATTCCGCTCGCTTCAGATTCTGCGGCTGCAATCGCAATCACCGCAGAATCTCGAGCTCCCTTAATACCATACATACCAACCTCATTATTCAAAACATGCTGCGCAAATGCCTCAATAATGGCATCATCACCGCCGCCATGACCACCGGTCTGTTTCTCAGGATAATAGTACACAGGTTCCGCCTCGTGGCGTTTCCAAACCATAATCTTAAAATTCTGCTCGTTATCATAGAATGCAGTCAACTTACCTTTATCACCAACGAACATAAACTCTCTGGTGTACTCGGGTGTAAAGTGACACTCCATATAGGACATGCGGGCGCCATTGTCGTAGTCCACAATCACCAAACTGTTGTCAGACACCTCACACTCCACAGAGTAAACGCATTTATCCGCCATAACTCTCTTTACTCTGGTGCCGTAGTCCATATAGAAATCCTGTTTTGTGCGCTGGTAAGGACAATCCTTGTCACAGTCCCTGCAATACTTGTCATCGGATTCCCAACCACCGAATACATCCAATCCGCCACTACAGTAAACCTTCACAGGGGAAGCATCCATAATCCAGTTGGCCAAATCAATGGAGTGGGTACCCTTTTCCAAAATCAAACTCTTTATGTACTCTTTTTTCTTTCTCTCACTGTGGAAATAGTAGTTACCACCTACAGAAACATTGTCAACAACAGTAGCGATCTTGATGTTGCCAATGTCTCCTCTCTCCACGATTTTTTTCACATCCTTCATGAGGCTACAATATCTCAATTCCAAGCCAACCATCATAACAGTGTCAGATCCATACCAGGCATTTACAATTCTGTCACAATCTTCAATGGTCTGTGCCATGGGTTTCTCCAGATACAAATGCTTCTTTGCCGCCAACACCTTGGTGGCTACTTCCGCATGGGTTTTGTCACTGGTTGCTACCACCACCGCATCCAAATCAGGATGCTTCAAAAACTCATCCACATCTGTGTATCCGGTGACCTCGTCTCCAAATTTCTTCATGGCATCGTCCAAGGATTCCTGAGAAATATCGCACACGCAAACCAAATTAAAATAGCCCATATTCCTGAATGTATCCCCGCCGAAATACACTCCTCTGGGACCCAAGCCAATGATACCCAAATTTATTTTTCCGTCCTTCATCGTACCGTCCTCCTACTTTAGGTGTTGACTTATTTGTGACTTCATTATAACTTGAATAGTAGGAAAAATCAATTTTTCAACTTGCTATGTTTTAACAAAATATTGCTGCCTGACAGGCAAGAGGATACATAAATGAAACGAATCTATTTCGAATCCCATGACATGAAGGAACGCATTCACATCTATCACCACCACACCGTGCGAAAAAGCCCGGCCGCTCTTCCCGTGGGCTTCAACTGGCACGAAAATATTGAAATCCTCTGTATCGCAGAAGGCTCCGGGCATATCCTGTGCAACGCAACACCCTACCCGGTAAAAAAAGGAGATATTTTCATTGTGAACGCGCACGAGCTTCACGGTATGACATCCGCCAACTCTATGGAGTACCATTGTATCATTGTGAATTCCGGGTTCCTCGCCGATAATGGAATCTCCGTCACCAAAGTGCATTTCCAAAACCGGATTCACGACGAAGCACTATGGGCTGTCTATATGGAAGCAGTCAACGAGATTACCTCCTCCAATGCCTACAGTCAGTTAGGGGTTCGCGCCAGGATATTAGAACTGTTTGTACTGTTAATGCGTAATTATCTTGTAGATAGCGCCACGCCTGATTCAGAAAGTAACACCGTTATCAGCATCAAAAAAGGTGTACAGTTTATGAATGCGGAATACGCCCGGAAACTGTCTCTGGACGAAATTGCTGATGCGGCCGGTTTGAGTAAATATCATTTTTCCAGAGAATTCAAAAAGGCCACCGGTTCCACGGTGACCTCTTATCTCAATATAGTACGGTGCAATCATGCCAAACTCTTGTTGGCAAGTAAGGAGTACTCTGTCCACGATGTGGCAATACAGTGCGGATTCACTAACGATTCCCTGTTCTCCAAAACCTTCCGCAGCGTGATGGGCTATTCCCCTTCCAAAGTGAAATCGAAGCAGGATGCTCCGCAATGATCATGGTTGCCGACATACCTTTACCGCTGTACTCCCTCCATAATTTGGGATGCGGGAATCAGCACAGGCATGCCGGTCACTTCAGACTCCGCTGCTGCAATAGCGATGACTGCCGAATCTCTGGCGCCTCTGATTCCATACATTCCCGGTTTACCTTCTAATACATACTCTCCGAATGCCGCTAAAATGGCATCGTCTCCGCCACCGTGACCACCTTCCTGTTTTTCGGGATAGTAATATACCGGCTCCTCCTCATGTCGCTTCCAAACCATAATCTTGAAATTTTGCTCATTATCATAAAACGCAGTCAGTTTTCCCTTGTCTCCTACAAACGTAAACTCCCTGGTATACTCCGGCGTAAAATGACATTCCATATAGGACATACGGGTGCCGTTGTCATAATCCACAATGACCAGCGTATTGTCGGATACATCGCATTCGGTGGAATACACACATCTGTCATCTCTGGTCTTTCTGGGTCTGGAACCGTAGTCCATATAGAAGTCTTTGTCGTTTCTCTGATAAGGGCAGTCTTTATCACAATCCAGACATCTCGTATCGTTGCTATCCTGCCCGCCAAAGACATCCAGTCCTCCACTGGCATATACCTTTACGGGACTGGCATCAATGATCCAGTTGGCCAGGTCAACAGAATGTGTTCCCTTATGTAAAATCAAACTGGTAATATAATCTTTTTTTCTCTTCACTCCGTGGAAATAGAAATTGCCGCCTACGGAAACATTGTCCACAACCGTAGCAATTTTCACTTGTCCGATGTCGCCCCTGTCCACAATCTTTTTCACATCCCGCATCAAAGAGCAGTACCGCAATTCCAATCCCACCATAAACACTGTGTCGGAACCTCTCCACGCTTCGACGATTCTGTCGCAATCCTCGATGGTGGTTGCCATGGGTTTCTCCAGATATAGATGCTTTTTTGCCTGCAACACCTTGATCGCCAATTCCGCATGAGGCTTGTCATGTGTGGCAATGATAACTGCATCCAGGTCAGGGTGTTTCAAAAACTCGTCCACATCCGTATAACTGGTAATCCGCTCTCCCACCTGGTCCAAGGCATAATCGATAATTTCCTGTGATACATCGCAAACGCATACCAAATTGTATTTACCCACATCCCTCAGATGTTGACAACTAAAATAGATTCCACGAAATCCCATACCTATAATGCCAAGATTGTATCTGCCGTCTTTCACCCTTTCATCCCTCCAAATGATTGTTGACTTTTTTCTGTTTACATTATATTTTCATTTTATAGGAATTAAAAGCAACGAAATTGAGATTTTATACCACTATATTGCCGAAACAGAGGTGCGTTATGCAGAGAATTTTTTTTGAATCCCACGATATGCAGAACAAAATCTATATCCTACACCATAGATTCTTAGAAAAAAAGCCTTCGGGACATCTGTCTGATTTTAACTGGCACGAAAATATAGAGCTTGCTTATATTGTGAACGGCAACGGGACAATACTCTGTGACGGTCACCCCTATCCCGTGAAAGGTGGCGATGTGTTCGTCTATAATTCCAACCAAGTACATAGGTGTTACACAGACAACACAATGGAATATTATTGTCTGATTGTTCAATCAGATTTTTTAAAAGCGAGCGGCATTCCGATTACGGAATTGCGAATGAAAAATCTGATACAAGACGGGCAAGCAAGGTGCCTTTTTACAGAACTAGTAGAAGAAACCTACAAAGACAGCCTCTATGCGAAGGCGATTTGCCAAGCCAAAATTTTATCTTTCATCGTCTATTTGCTCCGAAGCCACGGGATACCTTCCACGGTTCCAAAGGGCATCTCAGATACCCCCGGATGCATCAAGGCAGCACTGGAATTCATGCATCAGAAATACGCCGGAAAGATAAGTTTGGAGGAGATTGCAGCCACAGCAGGCTTAAGCAAATGTCATTTTGCCCGCGAATTCAAAAAGGCCACCCATATGACAGTGACCTCTTACTTAAATATGATCAGGTGCCAACACGCCAATCAGCTGATTGCCGGCCAAGGGTACTCTGTACAGGAAGCCGCCTTTGCCTGTGGATTCAATACCCCTTCCTTTTTTTCAAAAACATTTTATGACATTATGGGATATCTGCCCTCAGAAGCCAAAACAAAACGATAAGTAATGTTATTGTTCCATCAGTCTGCCCAAAAACCCTGCTGCCGACTGAATCATCTTCATGTCCGCCTCGTTCATCTTCACTTTCGTGTCATTTTGGAGCAGCACCACACACCCAATGATGTCCCCTTCACATAGGATGGGCACCATTGCCTCATGCTGGTAATCCGCATCTGCCTCATCGCAGACAGGCACAAAGTTCCTATCCCCCTTGCTTGCCATCACACTTTCTCTATTGTGGATTCTCTCATCCAAAATTTTCCCCACAGGCTTGTCCAACATCTGCTTATACCCGCCGGCTGCCGCAATAAACTTTTCCCGGTCGGCAATCAAAGCCCCATGCCCGGACACCTGCGCAAGGCTCTCCGCATACTGCTTCGCAAACCCAATCATTTCACCGATGGGAGAATACTTTTTCAGAATAATCTGCCCTTCTCTATCCGTATATATTTCCAAGGGATCGCCCTCACGGATGCGGAGAGTTCTTCTGATTTCTTTGGGGATGACTACACGACCGAGGTCGTCGATACGGCGTACAATACCTGTTGCTTTCATGTATAAATTCTCCTTTAATTTCAAATCGTGATACTATTATTTGTTAATCATGAAGATTTATACCGGTATCAATCAATCATTTCATTTTCACAACCACAAGTTGTATAAATTACTATTATGAGTTTATTGAAATTTGATTTGCTTCACTATAAAATAAAATCATAAAGGAGGCTATGTTATGACTATAGGTAAAGCAATAAATAAATTGAGATTGGATAGCAATCTTTCGCAAGAACAGTTTGCTATATTTTTTGGGGTTTCACAGCAATCCGTTCAAAAATGGGAAAACGGTGATTCTGTTCCGGAACTTAGCAAAATTATAAAAATTTCCAAGCATTATGGCGTTTCGCTTGATGCGTTAATTTTAGGGAACGACAACCGCATTGTTGAAGAAATGAAAGGAACAAATCAGATAAAGCCACAATATGCCAATATTCACGATTGGGAATTTTATTCCTCCAATTTAATGACAGAATATCAGCAATCCATCGAGGAAGGCTTAGATATCGAAGCATA
>CAJGCP010000031.1 GCA_904501885.1 uncultured Acetatifactor sp.
AATCAGGTTCACATGGCAGTTCAAAGGCTTCGCCAGAGCCGCTAACTCAGTCGCATCCCGGTCTGTGTCATTGACACCGCCCACCAGGCTATACTCAAAAGAAATTCTTCTGCCGGTCTGCCGGAAATAATAGGCGCAGGCATCCATCAATTCCTGTATGGAATAGCGGTTTGCGATGGGCATTAATTCTCTTCTCTTCTCATCCGTTGTTGCATGCAAAGACAAGGCCAGGGTGATTTGTAGTTTCTCGTCTGCCAGCCGGTACATCTGTGGCACCAGTCCACAGGTTGACACCGTCACATTCCTTTGACTGATATGTAGTCCGTTTTCGTCGGTCAAAAGACGGATAAACTGCAATAAATTATCGTAATTATCCAGGGGTTCTCCCGTCCCCATAACAACCACATTGGAAACCCGTTCCCCTGTGATTCTGGTGATGGCATAGATTTGCTCCAACATCTCTGAAGGACTGAGATTACGCTCCAATCCATCCAGTGTGGAGGCACAGAACTTACACCCCATCCGGCATCCAACCTGGGAAGAAATACACACACTGTTGCCATGTTTGTACTTCATCCAGACACTTTCCACCACATTGCCATCATATAATTCAAATAGGAATTTCTTGGTGCCGTCTATTTTAGACTCCTGCACCTGTATGGGTTGCAAATGCGCAAAATAAAATTCTCTCTCGCACATCTGCCGGAATTCCTTGGACAGATTGGTCATTTCCTCAAAGGACTCTACCAATTTCACATGCATCCACTGATACATCTGTTTCCCGCGAAAAGGCTTTTCATTATGCAATTTTAACTCTTCTATCAGCGCCTCTAGACTGAGGGCCTTAATATCTATTTTTTCCATAAGCCAGCCTTTATTCGTTCCCGTCAGGTCTCCTGAATTTTGCCATAAAGAATCCATCCGATTGGGAGAATCCCGGAAGTAATTGTAAGAATGCTCCCTGCTCATCTACCAATAGTGGATGTAACTCCTCCGGCAATTGGTCCCGTATGGATACGGGTTCTAAATCAAATTCCCGGGCAATCCACCGGGCCATGTCTATATTTTCCTGTTTGCGAATGGTACAGGTACTGTACATTAGTGTACCGCCGGGTTTCACATATTCCACAGAGGCTCTTATAATCTCTCTTTGCAGTTCCGTAAGGCTTTCTAGTCCTTCCGGAGAAAGATGATATTTAATGTCTCTCTTTTTACCTAAAATGCCAAGACCGGAACAGGGTACATCCAATAGCACCACATCTGCCTTGCGGTACAGCCCTTCATCGGACTGTCGGCCATCATAAATCTGGGTGGTCACGTTTTGAAGTCCAATGCGAAGGAGATTTTCCTCTATATATTGAACTTTGTCTTCAGATATATCTCTGGACAAAACCTGTTTCGCCTTCTCTGCGGCAAGCAAGGTTTTTCCACCCGGCGCAGCGCACACGTCCACACAAAAATCTGTAGGGGCAATCCCTGCCATTTCCACTGTCAACGCACTGCTTACATCCTGTACCACAAATTTCCCTTCTGTAAATCCGGGCAACTTGGCAACATCATCCCCATCTTCTATCAGGAATACATAGGGAAGGTAATTGCTTGGAGTTAACTTCCCTCCCTTATCTTCTATTTCCCCACACAATTGCTTTCTTTCGTTCTCAGAAAGCAGGGTGGAAAAACG
Source organism: uncultured Acetatifactor sp. (assembly GCA_904501885.1). Classification (GTDB taxonomy): domain Bacteria; phylum Bacillota; class Clostridia; order Lachnospirales; family Lachnospiraceae; genus Acetatifactor. The sequence continues at coordinate 1,682 of CAJGCP010000031.1, forward strand.
AAGGGATACGGGATGAATCTCCAAAAGACCCTCCAATATTTTCTCTACCTTCGAAACGGGATATTCCTCCAACCACATGTCCACAATCCATTCCGGCATAGAATATTTCACACTCAAATAAGCCACAGGATTCTTCTCTTTATCCGGCAATATCAGGTCTTCCTTTGCCTTTGCAATCGCCCGCAGGACACCGTTTACATATCCCTTGAGATTTTGAAAATGCCGTTTTCCTGCCAACTTTACTGCTTCATTACACACGGCAGAATCCGGCACTGCATCCATAAACAGAAGCTGATACACACTCATCAGCATCAGACATCTGATAAAAGGTTTCATCTTCACCACAGGAACCTTAGAATACTGATTCAAATAGTATTCCAGTTCTATTCTTCTCTCTATGGTTCCCTCTGTGATGCGTTTGAAAAATGCTTTTTCCTTGGGGTCCAGATAATCATATTTCTCTAATACAGCTCTGACGGCATAATGGGAAAATACCTTTTCCCTTTCCATCATGAGAAGGGTATCTACAATGATTTCGCGTATGTTTTCTGCCACAATAACGCTCCTTGTCTATCAGTCATCGCTTCTTCTGCCAAACAGAAGAAACAATCTCAGTAATTGCAGAATAGAGGATGCCGCCGCTGCCACATAAGTAAATGCAGCTGCAGATAGGACTTTTTTTGTTCCTCTCAGTTCCTCTGTGCCAAGCAAGCCATACTGCTCCATTTTTGCCACAGCACGATTGGAAGCATTGAATTCCACAGGCAAGGTCACCAATTGAAACAGCACTGCCAAAGAGAATGCCCAAATACCGATATGAATCAAGGTCTGATTCCAGGAAAGAAGAATACCAATCAAAATTAACGGAAATCCCAAGGTACTACCCAGATTTGCTACGGGCACAAGGGCTGTTCTCAGTTTGATAAACGCATATCCTTTGGCATGCTGGATGGCATGTCCACATTCATGAGCCGCCACGCCCACTGCCGTCACGGAAGAATTATTATAATTGGAGGCGGACAGACGCACCGTATTGCTTCTGGGATCATAATGGTCTCCGGCGGAAGAATTTAAGCATTCTACTCTCACCTGATATAACCCTTCGCTGTCCAAGATTCTCCGAGCCGCTTCTGCCCCGGTAAGGCCTCTTGCATTTCTCACCTTGGCATATTTATTCATGGTACTGTTGACAATACCACTGGCCAACAGGCAAAGCAGTGTTCCCAACAATACTAGCATGTAGGTAGGATCAAAATAGTAATAATAAGGATAATACATTGATGTAACCTCTTTGATAAATTATTTTTTTCAATCTAGCTAGTCCAATATTTTGCCAAGTTTTTCTCCGGGCACAAGCTTGACACCCAACAGAAAATCTTTGGCGCTCATTCGTTTTTTGCCTTCTAATTGCAACTCGTTCACCTGCAGTAACCCTTTTCCGGTAGCCACCAGGAACGCCTCTTTGTCCACTCTTACGATGGTGCCGGGTGCCTCACCGGTTTCCTCTTCCACGCAAGCAACATTCCAAAGCTTCATTTGTTTGCCCCGACAGTAAGTATAAGCACTGGGCCAGGGAGTCATACCTCTCACCTGCCGTTCAATCTCTGCAGAAGTGCGGTGAAACTCCACTTCCCCCATGGATTTCTTGATGATAGGTGCATAACAACTGTCTGCATCCACCTGTTTCTGGGGTGTAAGGTTACCGCCAGTCAAAAGAGGCAATGCTTCCACGATGGCCTCTCCGCCCAAAATCATCAATTTATCGTGCAGTGTTTCATAATTATCATGGGCTTCGATGGCAATCTCTTTTTTATACAGCATATCCCCGGTGTCCAAACCTGCATCCATTTGCATGATGGTAATACCGGTCTTGTCTTCCCCATCGATAATCACATGTTGAATGGGAGACGCACCTCTGTATTTGGGAAGCAGCGACGCATGAATATTCAAACATCCATATGCCGGAATATCTAACACCTCTTGAGGTAATATCTGCCCAAAAGCAGCCACGATATAAATATCCGCAGGATATTGTTTTAATTCTTCAATGGCTTCCGGATGGCGGATTCTGACAGGCTGCATGACAGGTATCTGATGTGCCAAAGCAGTCACTTTGACAGGGGGCGGTACAAGTTCGCCACTTCTCCCCTTTGGTTTATCCGGTTGTGTCACTACTGCCGTCACCTGATGTCCTGCCTGCAACAGTGCCTCTAAGGATGCTGCGGCAAAATCCGGTGTTCCCATAAAAACAATTTTCATTTACGCTTCCTCGCTGTTTTCCTCTGTCACCACATTCATCAGTTCCCCCTCTACCTTCTCCACGTAAAGGTGGCCATCCAAATGGTCTAATTCATGGCAGATGGCTCTGGCTAAAAGTTCGGTGCCTTCTAATTCAAACTCATGCATGTCCACATCCAAGGCTTTGATTTTGACGTACTCCGGTCTGGTCACCATTCCTGCTTTTCCGGGGACACTTAAACACCCTTCCTGACCGGTCTGCTCCCCCCTGGTCTCAATGATTTCTGGATTGATCAGGATATAGGGTCCCTGAGCTACCTCCTCATCGGTGGTAGCATCGATGACCACGATACGCTTTAGCACACCCACCTGAGGCGCTGCCAAACCCACACCGTTGGCATCATACATGGTGTCCAACATGTCTTCAATCAGTTCCTTGATTCTGGGCGTCATCTCTGCCACAGGTCTGCAAACCTTAGCTAAAACATCATCTCCCATTTCACGAATATTTCTCAGTGCCATATTCTGCCTCCGTTCTAATTTGCCCGCAATGATTACATGGTAATCATAGGATCAAAGTCAAATTGGACTTGTCCCCGGACGGGCTGCATCATCTTTCGTTTTTCTTCTATTTTTTCTTTTGTTTTTATTAGTGTATCATAATCTGCAGATTTTACATAGAAAACAAATCTAAAAATATCGTTAATTTTCGATATTGTTGCTGCCACCGGGCCAATGACCCGCTGTTTGTCTTCCTTTGCCACTTCTGCCAGCGTATCCGCAAGCATCTTCCCATCCTGCTGGATGCCTGCAAAAATCTGAACCGCCAACATATGAGAGGCAGGGGGATATTCTAACATCTCCCTGTATAATATTTCTTCTTCGTAGAAGCCCTCATAGTCCTGAGCTGCAGCAAAAGAAACGGCGTAATGCTCCGGCTGATAGGTTTGAATGACTGCCTCTCCCGGCAACTTACTTCTTCCCGCTCTCCCCACCGCCTGGGTCAGCAATTGGAAGGTTCTCTCTCCTGCTCGATAATCGTTGGCACTAAGGGATAAATCTGCCGCAAGCACACCCACCAGGGTCACTTTCGGGAAATCATGTCCCTTGACGATCATCTGGGTACCAATCAAAACATCCGCTTCCTCATTGGCAAAAGCAGACAAAATCGCCTCATAACTATCCTTTGTCTTGGTGGTATCCGCGTCCATCCGCAATGTACGCACCCCCGGAAACATTTCCTTCAGTTTTTCTTCTATTTGCTGGGTGCCGGCACGAAATCCGCTGATATATTTACTGCCACATTCCGGACAAACCTTCGGTTTTGGTTCAGAATACCCGCAATAATGACAGATCAACCGTCCATTCTTATGTTCCGAAAGGGATACATCGCAGTGAGGACATTTACACACATGGCCGCAAGCTCTGCAGGAAATAAAACCTGCATACCCCCTGCGATTCAAAAACAAAATACATTGTTCTCCCTTGGACAGTCTGTCTGTCAATAATTCCTGTAATTTACGACTAAAGATGGAGCGATTCCCATCCCTTAATTCCTGTCGCAAATCCACCGTATGGACTGTTGGCAACTGTCCTCCAGTCAGTCGCTCCTTTAGGGTGAACAACTGATATTCTCCCCTTTGCGCCTTATGGTAGGCCTCCAAAGATGGCGTCGCACTGCCAAGAATCACACTTGCACCGTGGAGCGCGGCCAATTCTATGGCCACATCCCTGGCATGATATTTGGGTGTACTTTCACTCTTATAACTGCCCTCATGTTCTTCATCCACCACAATCAGTCCAAGATGAGGGAAGGGGGTAAATAAAGCTGACCTGGGGCCAATGATTACATCGATTTCTCCCTGCTTTGCACGTTCACACTGGTCATATTTTTCGCCGGAAGAAAGGGTGGAATTCATGACACTGACACGATCTCCAAAACGTTGATAAAACCGAAGCAGGGTCTGATAGGTAAGGGCAATTTCAGGGATTAATACAATGACCTGTTTCCCTTCCAGCACCACCTTCTGAATCACTTCCATATAGACTTCCGTCTTGCCACTACCTGTAATGCCATGGATCAAATAGGTCCTGGATATTCCCTGTTCCATATTTCCTATGATGGTATCCACAATCCTTTGTTGGTCCGGACTTAGCACCTTCCCGGCATGCTTTTGCTCCATACTTTTCACAGGATTCCTCAGACTGTTTATGGTCTCAATCTGAATCACGCCTGCCTTTTCCAAAGAGGCAATGGTGGCACCGGAAACATTCAGTTTCCCTGTTACCCATTCATAAGGGATTCTTTCCTGCTCCTTCAATTCCGTCAGAAGACGCACCTTGGCAACTTGTTTCTTGCGAGCTGCCTCTCCCAAAACAGACAACAATTCTTCCCGATTCATCTTTCGCAGAATGGTACGATGTTGCAACTGCTTCACGGTATGTTTAGCAGGCAATACGGTTTTTAATGCCTGTATCATGGTACAACCATATTTTTTTTGCAGAATACGGGCCAACAAAATACTATCATCTTCCACTGCCGCATCGGTATCTGCAAGGGAATGTATAGGTTTGGTTTTTTCCGGGTCAAATTTACATTCCGCACCAATGCTAATCACATACCCTTTTCTTAGGGTATTCCCCTTTCCAAAAGGGACATTCACACACATACCAACTTCCACTTTATGAATCAGGGAATCCGGAATGCGGTACTGAAATGTCTTATCCAATTGTTCATGTGAGATATCGATAATGATATCCGCAAACTGTGTTCCCACTTCCTTCTCTCCCGTCCATTTGTGCATCAAATATGGTGCAAACCACCGTCTAAAAGTTCTTGGATGATGATTCTTTCATCCATCGGGTATTTCACCCCTTCTATCTCCTGATAATCCTCATGCCCTTTTCCCGCAAGTACAATCAGGTCTCCCTCTCTGGCGTTTTCAATGACATAGCCGATGGCCTGCCTTCTATCAGGAATTTCCATATATTTTCCATCGGTTTTCTGTATGCCGACTTTGATATCTTCGATAATATCCAAGGGTTTCTCAAATCTGGGATTATCGGAAGTTATGACTGTTAGGTCCGCCAGATTACCGCTCACTTCTCCCATCTCATACCTTCTGGATTTGGCTCTGTTTCCTCCACAGCCAAAGAGACACACTAAGCGTCCGGGCTGATATTCCTTTAAGGTCTCCAGCAGGCTTTGCAAGGACATAGCATTATGGGCATAATCAATTAACAGTGTAAATTTATCAGAAATATCCACTTTTTCGATGCGTCCTTTCACCTTTGCCTTGGCCAAGGAAGAACGCACTTTGTCCTTCGGCACATCAAAGTGACGGCAAATGGCCACGGCGCAGAGGGCATTATACACGCTGAATCTACCGGGCGTGGGGACTGTCACATCCATCTGTGTGAGCCCGTCTACACGGAAGGAAATCCCCAAGGCTCCGGGATCTTTATCTAAGGTCAAATCCTTCGCCTGTAAATCATTGTGATGACCCAAACCATAGGTTTCCAGTTTGCAAGTATGTGCCCGTGTAATCAGTTCCACATTGGAATCATCCCCATTCACAATGCCCACCTTGCACTGTTTGAATAATAGCGCCTTGCATGCCGCATACTCCTCGAAACTGCCGTGCTCATTGGGTCCAATATGATCTGCAGATAAATTGGTAAAAATACCGAAATCAAATACAAATCCCTGAGTTCTATGCTGCATCAGCGCTTGGGAAGATACTTCCATCACCACGGTATCCAATCCTGCCTCCACCATTTCTGCAAAGGTTTGTTGTAACAGATAGGATTCCGGTGTGGTGTTCTTTGCGGGAATATGTTTTTGCCCGATGATGGTTTCAATGGTACCAACCAGTCCCACCTTACGTCCTGCGTTTTCCAGAATGGATTTCACCAAATAGGTGGTGGTGGTTTTGCCTTTTGTTCCGGTGATACCTATCACCTTTAGTTTCTTTGCCGGATGCCCAAACCAGGCCGCAGAGATATGCGCCATGGCATATCTGGTGTCCTCCACCAGCACAACGGTGGCTTCCTTAGGTAACCCTGGGATGGGTCTGGATACCACAAACACTGTAGCCCCCTTTTCCGCCATTGCAGGTGCAAAGTCATGACCGTCAAAATTAGCACCGGGAATACAGAAAAACAGAGCACCGTAAGTGATATCTGCTTGTCTGGAATCCAAAATCAACTGTGGAACATCACAATCTATACTTCCCTGTATGCATTTGTAATCGATTTGTTGCAAGAGTTGTTCCAGTTTCATACTCTTGTTCCCTCCAAAAACATTCTATAAAAGTGTATTAACTACTTGTAGTTCTGCATTACAAATTGTAATTCTTTTTTGCCTTTGTATTCATTGATGCCCAAATGATATGCCACAGCCAGTTGAAATTGGCCCCCTCCCATATACAGGGTGCGGTCACCGGCCGGACCAAATTTTTCCTCCAAATACCGGTCGAAATTATCCAGATTACCAAAATACATCAAGGTACACTGTTTGCCGTCTTCGGTGCGTACCTGGTACTTTCCCACATTGGCATTGGCTCCTAATTTTCTGCCGGACAAAAATGTTACATTCTTTTCCGCAAACAAAGGCTTCGGATTGCCAACGCCGTGTGGCTCCAACAGTTCTAACTGCTCTGCCAAAGAAAAATCCGCATAACCTAAAGGCATAGGAACATCAATCTTCACGTTGGCAATAAAATCTTCCTCCGTCAACCCACACTTTTCATTTAGTTGTCTGCGGAGTTTGGGGATATCTTCCTCTTCCATAGAAAATCCCGCCGCCATAGCATGTCCTCCAAACTTGGTGAATAGGCTTGCTATCTCTGACATCTTGTGGAACATATGATATCCTTCGATGGATCTGGCGGAACCTTTGACCCCCTCTTCTCCCTTGGTCAGCAAGAAGACAGGCCGATAATATTTTTCCTTTAAGCGGGATGCCACAATCCCTGCAAGGCTTTCGTGAATACCGGGGCAAAAAACCACCATCACGTTATCTTTCTCAATTCCATATTTCTGAATATATTCTTCTGCTTCTTCCACCCCTATTTGAGTTAGATTCTTTCTGCTGTCATTGAGTTCCTTCAGTTCTCTGGCTGACTGCATGGCCTCCACATTGGTGCTGCTAAATAGAAGTTCCAGAGAACGATTGGCAGTATCCAATCTGCCTGTGGCATTCAAGCAAGGGCCAATGACAAATCCCAAATGGTAGGTGCTAAGTCTGTCCGCTTCTATCTGATGGATCTGCATCAGTGCACGAAGTCCAAGATTGGCACTTTGCTTCATGCGCTTTAATCCCTCTTTTACAATGATGCGGTTTTCACCACGCAATTCCATCACATCACAGACGGTAGCCAGTGCTGCAAATTCTAATAATTCTTCCATAGCTGCGTCCGGTATCTTTGTTTCCGTCACGCTGTTCATTGCCTGAATAAGTTTGTAGGCTACCAGTCCACCACAAATCTCAGAATAAGGATACCCGCAATCCTGCCGTTTCGGATCCACTACCGCAAGGGCCGGTGGAAGCAACTGTGTCATGGTACCATCCTCTTCCTCCCGGAAGGGCACCTCATGGTGATCCGTTACTACCACGGAAAGACCTAAGCTATTTGCCAATGCTATCTGCTTCGATGCGGCAATGCCGTTATCGCAGGTGACAATCATTCCTATACCATCCTGATGGGCCTGTGTAATCAAACCATCGTTCAACCCATAGCCATCATGTACTCTATGGGGAATGACAGTGTCCACATCCGCCCCTAACAAACGTAATCCTTTGGTCAAAATATAGGAAGCACAAATGCCATCCACATCATAGTCTCCTATGACGCGGATGGCGATATGTTCTGAAATAGCTTGCTTTATGGTCGCTACAGCCTTGTCCATATCCTGTAATAAAAATGGAGAAGGACAGTCCGACAAGTCACCATGCAGAAAAGTTTCTACCTCTTGCAAGGTGGTCACATCTCTATTCCTGATGATGCGTGCCAAAACCGGAGAAATATGAAATTGTTCACTCCATGCGGCAAAATCTGCCTTCTTACCGGCAACTGTCCACTTTTCCATACATTACTCTTCTTCCTTGGGTCTGGGCGGGAATTTCTTGGTCAGCAGGAACCAGAAGGGGCCTGCCAAACAAACAGATGAAAATCCACCGCAGAGAATACCCACCATCAAGGGCAGGGCAAATTCACGGATGCTGGTTACACCGAAAATATAGATACAAACTACCATAATCAAGGTGGTCAAAGAAGTATAGATACTTCTTGTCATCGTCTGTATGATACTTGCATTGACCACATCCTTCAGGTCATCCTTCTTCTTCATTTGCGCAATGTTTTCGCGGATTCTGTCGAAGATCACAATGGTGGCGTTGATGGAGTAACCCACAATGGTTAAAATACATGCCACAAAGGTATTGCCCACAGACACTCTGGTGATGGCATAGAACCCAATCACTACCAATACATCATGCACCAGTGCCAAGACACTACTGAATCCGAAACGGATATCGCTAAAGCGAATCCGGATATAAATCAGCATACACACGATAGCCACCAGCACTGCGATAATGGTATCGGATTTCATCTCCGAACTGATGGTGGAACTGATGGTCTCAGAGGTAATCTTGGACTCCACCAGACCAAATTCATCCAGGAACATCTGATTCAGCGCTTCTCTATCTTCCGCCTCCAAGGTATTGGTCTTAAAGATCACTTCGTTGGAGCCTTGTATGGTCTGAATCTGTACGGCTCCATCCACCACATCCTCAATAAGCGGCAATACATCGCTGTTCACTTCTTCCAGCGTCATAGTTTCTTCAAACGCTACCGTCGTGGCGGTTCCGCCCTTAAATTCCAAACTATAATTCAATCCGTCACCGGAATTCACCTTGTATATGCCGATGGTGATCACTCCTGCCAAAATCACAGCCCCTGCAATACCAAAGAACAGTCCCTTCTTAGAAAGAACATCAAGCACCTTCTTTTCCTTGGTAGCGCCATACCACTTCTTATCTGTAATCCCCATATCATAAAGGGCATATAACAGGTATTTGGTGATGACTACTGCTGTAAACATGGACAACGCTATACCAAGAGCCAAGGTCTGGGCGAAGCCCTTCACGCTACCGGGGCCTAAAACCAATAATACGGCTGCAGCAATCAGAGTGGTAATATTACCATCTATAATGGCTGACAGCGCCTTTTCAAAACCTGTTTTGATGGCTGTTCTGACAGACTCTCCGGCACCGATTTCTTCCCGGATACGTTCGAAGATAATGACATTGGCATCCACTGCCATACCGATGGACAGAATGATACCTGCAATACCGGATAGGGTAAGTGTCATATCGAAGCCATTCAACAACCAAATGGTAGAAGCCACATAGAACAACAGGGCGATACTTGCCGCCACACCGGGAATGCGATAAATCACGCACATGAAAATAATCACCAGTAATAAACCGATGGCACCTGCTATCAGACTGGTGTCAATGGCTTCCACCCCCAGCTGTGCGCCCACCACTTTAGAGTGTAGTTCCTCTAATTCCAACTTCAAACCACCTATTCGGATAGTAGAAGCCAGACGTTCTGCGGTTTCATATGATTCCATAGGAGAAATCTGTGCATTTCCATCGGGAATGGTTTCATTTACGGAAGGGGCGCTGATGATTTCACCATCATAATAAATCGCTAAGGATTCCTGTTTTTTGGATGCACGCTCTGTGGCCTGTGCAAATTTACGGGCACCTTCCTCTGTCATGGTCAGACTAACCGCATGCATGGAATTGCCCATAGAATCCTGCAGGGTACCTGCCTTGGCATCCTTCACGTCCGTGCCCTGCACTAGGATAGAGCCCTCTTCTAAGAGCTGGGGAATGCTTTTTTTCAACACGTAAGCATAGCCATATCCCTCATTGCTTTGCACCATTTCTGCAGTATAGTTCAGTTCTCCTGCATCGTTGGTCTGATTAATAAAATACAGTGCACCGGGTCTGCCCAGCTCCTGTAAAATCTGATTGGCGTCACTGACACCGGGAATTTCGATACAGATACGGTCTTCGCCTTCCTGATAAACAATCGCTTCGGTGCTATAGCCTTCCACACGCTTCTGCAGTTTGGCAATGGTATCACTCATATCGGTGGCATCCGGTTCCTCATCTCCCACCACCTGATAGGTGATGCTGACGCCACCTGCCAGGTCCAGACCCAAATGAATCTCTGACGCACTTCCTGTTCCCTGGGGATCCACTCCCTTGAAATCTATGTATGTGATTCCAATCACAAGAAGCAGAATAATCAACAATCTGAAAATCGGTTTTTTCATAGTCACTCCTCCGGATTACTCTAAGGTGGATTCCCGCATAGCTTCATCCACTTTTAACATAATAGCGCATTCGATACGCTTCTTTTGCAATTCACATCCCACATCATAAGTGGAAGTAATGTTACCGTGGAAATTGTAGGAGTTGGCTGCGCAGCCACCACTACAATAAAACTTGGCAAAACATTTTTTACACTTGTCCTTGGCATAGACATTGCAGCATTTGAACTCATCACGGATGTCATCCCGTTTGATTCCTTCGAACACATTGCCCATCAGGAATTCTTCATTTCCTACAAACTGATGGCAGGGATAGAAATCTCCCCAAGGGGTCACTGCCAGATACTCTGTGCCTGATCCGCATCCGGAGAGACGTTTTGCCACACATGGGCCGCCCTCCAAATCAATCATGAAATGGAAGAAATTGAAAGGTTTGCCATCCTCCCGACGCTTAATCATCGCTGTAGCTAATTTATCATATTCCTGCTTTAGTACAGGGATATCTGCTTCTGTGATAGCGTAATCATCGGTGGGCTGTGCCACTACCGGCTCTACGGAAATCTGTTCAAAGCCCAGATCTGCCAAATGCAACACATCTTCCGCAAAATCCAGATTATGATGGGTAAAGGTACCACGCACATAATAGTTCATCTGGTCTCTGCTCTCCGCTACCTTTTGGAATTTGGGCACAATCATATCATAACTGCCCTGTCCTCCACGGAAAGGACGCATCTTATCATGGACCTCTTTGCGGCCATCGATACTCAATACCACATTGGCCATCTCTTTGTTGGCAAATTCCAGGATATCGTCATTCAAAAGGACGCCATTGGTGGTCAGGGTAAAACGGAACTTCTTATTATGGGGTTCCTCCAGACTGCGTCCGTAGGCCACTAAATCCTTCACCACCTGCCAATTCATCAGGGGTTCTCCACCGAAGAAATCCACCTCCAGATTGATGCGGTTGCCGGAATTAGCCACCAAGAAATCTAACGCCTTTTTGCCCACTTCAAAGCTCATCAGGGCACGTCTCCCATGGTACTCCCCTTCTTCTGCAAAACAATATTTGCAGGCAAGATTACAATCATGAGCAATATGCAGACAAAGGGCCTTTACCACAGTCTGTCTCTGCTTAAAATCAAATACATAATTCTCATAAATATCAGGGGCAAACAAACACCCTTCTGCTTCCAATTCCAAAATCTCATCCACCGCTTCACTGACTTGTTCTTCGTCAAAAGAAGTATTAGGGAGATTCCGTATCATTGTCCGGATGGTGGCAGAATCCTTAATACCCTCTGCAATCAGGGGTTCCAACAGCGGAATCATATCGTAAACACAATCATCTACTACATGCACAGATCCGCTATTCACATCCATCACAATGTTATATCCATTACTTTTGTACTGGTGTATCACAACAAGTTCCTCCAAAATAAGTCTGTATAAAAGTTCAAGCAGCGACTGCATCGCTGCTTGCTCTCGTCTCTAATTCTGAAATATCGGACTATTTCTTTACCTTTTCACAACTCTGGTTTCCAACAGTACAAGAAGTCTTACATGCGGACTGGCAAGATGTCTGGCACTCACCGCATCCACCCTTCTTCATGGATTCCTTCAAATTTCTGGTTGTCAAAGTCTTAATGTGCTTCATATGATATAGCCTCCTTTAGGATTTCATTAATCTTAGTATCATAATTATCTGTATTGTATCACAGATTAGACAAATGTAAAAGAGTTTTTTTCATTTTACAGTACTAATAATTACACAGCTACCTTTTACAAACTTCTTGCTATATAATTATTTACATCCCCATCTTCTATGGTAACTATACCTAACTGTATAAACGCAATCGTAAGCAAACTTAACAGCCTATATACACTTTCTTTTTCGTAAATCTGTTCTTCTAAATTATATACATCCAAGGGAACACTACTCAAATCATCAATATCCATCATAATATCTGTTTCATTGATAAAATCAATAAATTCTTGCGTGGCATGCTCTATTGTGCCAACAGACATTTTATTTAGCTGAATATTCTTATTTTCGTCCAAGGCAATAAACTGTTTTAATTCATTTCCCAAGCCGAACTTAAGAGTATGTGAATGGTCAATAAAATTGCTAATCTCATAACTCTCTAAAGACGGGTAATTTAATAAAAGCTGACCACCAATTCGATTATTATCATTTTCCCATGGATTTGAATAGTAATTGTGCAATTTTATGTATTTATCCTCACTATAACCCTTACTATTTTTTATGTTTGACTTTGGGTCTCTGTCAAAAATAAAAAAAATAGTTGCATCATCAATATTAACAGAAAACTCTTTACTTAATTCTTCATAGAGATCATCTAAATACTTCTCATTATTTATTGAATCTAAATTACTATTTTCAGCATTCAACACAAAAACTCTCGATAATGGATTATGTCCTTTATTTAAGTATTTTGTCTTTCCTCTTCTCTTTTCATGATATTCATAGTGAAAAATTTTAGTAAAGATTCTATCTATCACTGAAAACTCGAAATGCTGTCCTTCCACAATAAAAATAACAGTTCCAATATTTTTATTTTCATTAATAACCATACCTAAACTTCCTCATAATATGGTAAGCCACCAAAAACCCCCGAATTATACATCTTTTCAATATTCTGTGCATTTCTCGGCTGTTCTTCCGAAAAACGTCTAACTTTACTACCATTTGCGCCATCAAAATATACCGCGTATTCTTGATCCGGACGCATAATTGTGTTTTTCAGAATATTTGTAGAATGACTTACCAAAAACAACTGACTATTATTTGAATATTTCATAAAGTACTTAATTAGAAGTTCTTCTAAACGATTATGAAATCCGCTCGAAAACTCATCAATTGCCAACATCCCACCATTATCCATGACCGAAAAGATTACAGGTAGAATTTTCAATGTCAATTGGTTGCCTAACGATTCCATATAAAACGGAATCGGATCATTTAATGAATCTCGTCTAAATAGTATTAATTTTTTGTCTGCTTTAATGCCAAAATGACTACCAACCGCTTCGTCATCGTATTCGATTTTCTGATTAAACCTAAATTTTTCAAAAAAGTCATTAATTCTTTGTGTGCCATTATTCTCCAAATACTCTGCAACACCAACCTCATCGCCTCTGGCACCCATCAAATTATTCAAGTATATATCGCAATATATTGAATTTTTCAAAAAATTCATCCATTTTATCAACACATTATTTCCAGCAAATTTTGTATTAAAATATAAAGAACGCAAAAAACTTCCATCTTTAGGAATCTCATCTTTATATTCTTTTGTGCAGTTCTTTTCATAAACATAAGCTATGTTGTCTTCTCTTTTCAAATAAATAGATTTATTTATCATCAATTCTTCATAGATTTTTTCTGCATCAATATTAACGCTAATTTTATACTCCACTTCATTAGAATCAATATCGAAACAGTATTCTAGCATATAGGTTTTATGCTCACCAAATAAACAAACAGCATTTCGAAGTGTGTTTGCTTCTTTTAAGTCCAAAAAAAGCCATTCTAGTAAGAATCTAATACCTCTAATTACATTTGTTTTTCCGCTGCCATTAGGTCCAACAAACACGGTCCCCTTTAATACCTTAGATTGACTAACGTTCTCTGGACAAATTGTATAACTGGTCTTCTTAAAATCTATCTCAGTGCGCTCCTTAAAAGAATAAAAATTCTCTAATACCAATTTAGTTAACATAAAACACCTCCTTGTTATATCATATATATTATACCCATTTGCTATAAACTTCAATATAAATCGTAATTTTTTTACGTTTTTTTCAAATAAAAAGGACCCCAACACCGCTGTTAAGATCCTTGCTAATCTTTCGTCGATGGGTTCGACTGGTTACTTACTACTTCACAATTCCCGAAAAATTTCTCTCAAATGTTCTTTTAAACTATTGTTAAACCATTTAGCCAAACATTTCTTTCCTGCGGACGATGGGTGCTCCCTTCAAAATTTTCTCAGGATTTCCGGATAGCAACAATTCCATATCCTTCGATGAATAATGCCCTTCCATCACCGCCTTTAACCGTTCCAAAGAAGGGGTCCGATGGGTGGCATTGTGTGTATCTGTAGCTATCAATCCGGCCACACCGGAATCTAAGAAATGCAAGGACAAGCGCCTGATGCGTTCTCCGAATTGACCTATTACGGAGCCATGATTCAACTGCATGGCACAACCGCTGTCTTCCAAGTAATGCGCGAACTCCGGATCTCTTTGCATGAAAACATATCTCTCAGGGTGCGCTAAAATCGGTTTATATCCGTTCTCCAACAGTTCTAATATCCTCTTCTCTACATGAGGAATGTTATCCTCAAAGCGAAACTCCACTAGGACATACTTCGTGTTATTTATGGTCAGAAGTTTGCCCTCGTCCAGCAATCGCACCACATTACGATCCACAAAAATCTCCATGCCCGGATGTAATTCAACAGGAATGTCCTCTTGACGAAGCTGTTCCTGCAAAATAGCCAACTGCTTATGATACTCTTCAATTGTATATTCAAAACAATTCCCATGACTGGATGCAACGATATGCCGAATACCACTCTTGGCAGCAATTCGCGCAATCTCGAGGGATTCCTCCATGGAACAGGAACCATCATCTATATACGGGAGAATGTGGGAATGGATGTCGATCATATGTCATCTCCCTTATGCTTGTGCCTATATCCAATGTAGTATATCACACCTCCCAGCAAGCCTCCCAGTGTGTTATAGAAAAGATCTGATAACTGAAAAGTGCCAAGTCTTAACAATAATTGCATAAACTCTATCCCCACCGAAAAGCAGAACGCAATCTTGCCACTCTTCCATATTATTCTCTCCACTACACCAAACGTCCACATCACCACTGCGGTAAACGGCAACATTAGTATTAAATTCTCAATGCACATCGTTGACAACTGCCGTTGTCCATCCACCGTTTCCCAAATCCACCATCCACCCATAACATTCATCAACGGATTCATCCACAGGTTCCGGTTTAGCAGAGTACGGAACAGAATGAGTGAGGTAAAAAAAGATAAGAAAAACAGTTTACGAAAAAAATTGGAGGTTTTAAAAGTGGTAAACCATGTAACAACCGCTGACTTCCAGCCTTTGCCTGCATCAGACGATTGATAAGCATACAGGTACAAAAACAGAGCGCAAAACGAGAGAACAAGTGCAAAGCCAAAGGGCTGGTAAAGGGCTGTGAGTACGTTCGTGAAAACTTTGTTTAAAATATTAATAATATCACCTCCATATTATATGGTAGTTTTATAGAACCTCTTCATGATCTATTTATATTGTACTATTTGGGGATACTATGGATTGGTTCCCTCTGCTGCTCGATGATCTAAAAACGCCAATATCATCCGAAGATTCATCATTCACCAAAAAATCTCAACCATTATGCATTCATTTTTCAGATATCTTCCGTTTTAATATATTAGCAATATACTCTCGTTCTCTTACCGAAAATACAAATACATAGTAGATAAAAAAACCAACTATACACAAAAATGTAGCTGTAGCAATCAAGCCTATCCATCCAGTCGGATTAATGGCGCGAGTAATAGAATTAAACACAAAAGTCATGACTCCATTACCAATAATGTTTATTAGCAAAACTGGGTAAAAAGTATGCCACTTCATTTTTAAGCAGTGCGCCATATATGGTGGATTCGTAATAATGCTCGTAATGGTTGTAATTACTGTCGTTGTAATTACTATAGAGTAAATTCCCATATTGGTATATCGTATAAGCACAAACATTCCTACCACATTAAGAGTCCCACCAATAAGTGTAATTAGGCATGGAATTCTATTTTTTACTGTTAATGTATAAATATAATAAAGCGGATGTACCGGACCTTCAGATACATATGCAAGAATCGTTACAACTGTGAGAACATAAAGTAAATCTGTATCCTGATTAGGTATCCACAATTGATAGAACAGCCTTCCCAAACAGAAAAAGCCAGCAAAGGTCACTGCCGAAAAAAAACCAGAAATATTAACAGACATTCTAAGTTCTTCATACAATTGTTTTTCATTTCGATCTGAATAGCTTTTTAGCAGTAGTGGCTGAAAAGGTTGGCAAAGCATCGCTTCAAGAGACGAAAAAATGGAAGCAATTGTTTTCGTAATTGCAATTTGTCCCATTTCAAGATTAGTGAGCAAAAGATTTGTAACTAACAAATCTAAACCCGAATTTAAAGTAACCCCAAGACTATTGACCGAGTTCCATATACCATTTCCAACCAGTTTTTTTATTGCACCTGCATCGAAATAGGCTTTCCTTATTTTCAATTCAGGTGTCTTGCTACGGAACATCCAAACAGCAGCCGAAAAGTTAATTGCAGTCACCACTATCATAACAACACCGACATACCATACCTGTGGTGGAAAAAGGTGAAAAATAACTATATAAAGTACAATTTCCACGACATAACCAATCACACGAAAAAACCCAATAACATCCAAGCGATTCTTTATATAGAAACTCGAATTAAAGACTATTTTAATTGTCGTAAAAAAGAAGTTTACAAGTACCAGTAAAAACAACAATTTAACCGATATTATCAATTCTGGAGAGATATTCAAAAAACGTTCCATGAACAGGACAAAGAGCACTCCTGCTCCCAATATACATGATGCTATAATTACATCGCCATAAAATGCAGATGAAACATAGTTATTCGCTTTTTTGAAATCTCTGTTATGATATTCCACTGCAATATAACGTGTCGCATATGAATCAAGCGCTGTCGACACAATCACAGCATAACTAACAAAACTTTTTGACAATGTAACGAAGCCATACGCCTCTGTTCCCAGCATATTTGTAATGAAAGGCGTCAAGAAAAAACTCACCACAAAACTCATCACCGTAGCCATACCCGTTGACATCAGTGTTATTATTAGTCGCTTTCCTTTATTCACTCCTTCCTATCCTCCGTTGTCTATCACGTGTTCGATTAATAATTGATAACCTTTCGAGGCCACCAATTCTATAAATTACAAGCAACATCATCCAAGTTAAATGTGATCCAAGCCAAACCTCGAATGCCATTTCAACAAAAACCGCCATCAAAAATATATCACTCATTTTCTTTAACTTACTATTTTGTATTTCATTATTTTGCTTAGCAATTAATAAAAGCATTAATATAACTATTCCAAAAAGGAGAATTCCCCCCTGCCACAAACATTGCAGCCATTCGTTATGTGCATGCATGTAGGAAAGACTTCCCAATATTTTCCTGGTTTCATCTGCTGACAAAATACCCGTACCAAAAACAGGCTTTTCTAAGAAGCTAGAAAATGCTATAGCCCACGCATTCGTTCTATTGCTAAATGTCAAATCCTTATTAAACAAGCTTTGAATAATAGGCCCCAAAAATCTTGTCATCCCAAATATCATCATTCCATTTATAATAAAATTTAACGCAACAATCCAATAGCTATTAATTTGCCTATTTCTATTATTTCCGGCTTTAAATGAAACACTATAGAAAGCACCTACTGCTCCCAAAACGCAGGCAACTGTTGCCGTACTGCTCGCCACAAGAAGCTGTGCTGTAATCGCAACCGCTATACTAATGTATGTAAGCAGTTTATTCTTACTTGTAGGATTCAAATGCCATTTCAATACAGTTAGCAGTTCCAAAAGTAAATACCAAAAGGCATGACTATTCTTGTATCCAAAAATCCAATAGGGTGACGATGATATTGTTCCCCACTCATTCCACAAGGTTTCTACTTGATATACCCCTTGGGGAAAAAGTATTAAGCTTATAAAATTAATCATTGAGAAAACAAACACCAGCAGCCACATGACGTTTATTGTATCGTAATCATCTTTTTCAATTTCAATGTCTGTCACCATAACAAACAGCATTATTTTTACATTTGAAACGAGTGTGTGAATATTACCGCCCCCTTGAAGAAATGTACTCAAAAGAATGGAAGCAAAATATAACATCGTAACAGCAGAAAAAAAAGACAACTTCTTCTTATTATTAAAGATAAAAACGATTGAATATGCAGCCAGAATATTTTCCAAATAATTAATTCCTCGAAAGAAAAAGTAATCGGGCCAAAATATAACAATTGCATATAAAAAGAAAAGTAAGATAGACTTTTTTACTTTCATTTACACTTTTCCTCCCAAACTCAAACCAGCCCCATCCACAAGCATTACTTCGTCATCATCTTATACAAAAGTGGGGCGTATTTTAATATCAGTATTCCCTTGCGCCTTTGAGGCATAATATTGTTCCAGATATCAGCAATCCGAAATTCTCGAATTTCCTTACAAAGTTTTCTATACTCTTCCGGATATGATTTACTTGCTTTTTTATTATCCATCTGTCGAATCAAAAAATAGCAACTACTCAACAGTTGATACCTCGCATCCGGCTCAAACTCCGGCTTTTTTTCGCAAACAGTTAGATATATTTTCTTTGCAAAATAATATACATCAAACCATCTTTCATCAAATGGTTTTGTGGTTGCAGAATTTTCTCTTGTCCAATAGCAATAATATTGTTCTTGCAGTACCAACGCAGTATTTACGGCAAGAAGCGTTTCGAACAAGTAAAACTTATCTTCATTTGAAGTTCTTCCCACTTCAAACTGGATATTCTCTACTATCGATCGTTTCACCAACTTTGTGCACATACTAATTCCTATTTTTTGTTCTCGTAAAAACAAAGTCAATGCTTCATCCCCCGTTATCACATGTAATTCTTGGGGCGGTTCAACTTCATGAATTTCCGACTTATTTACAATTTTTTGGTACTGAAACGATATGATATCCACTTTTGTCTTTTGTGTTATCTGATTCAAATCCTCTAATGTATTGGGAAGTATGGTATCATCCGCATCCATGAAAAGGACATACTCACCCCTACATAATTCTATTCCTGCGTTTCTAGCAACCGAAACACCATGATTAGATTGTTCTAACAGTTTAAATCTATCATCCTGTTCACAGAATTTTTCACATATTGCAACCGAGCCATCAGAAGACCCATCATTGATCATAATCACTTCCCATTGCGAAAAGGTCTGTTTAATAATAGATTCCAAACAATCTGATACATACTTTTCGACATTATAAACCGGAATTACTATACTAATCATATTTTCCTCTTCTAATGCGGTCGTTTTCCGTCTACTTTGTAACCGCTATCGTGTGTTTTTTCTTAAGTTTTCTAATATATTTTATCGTGCCTGTCGAATACAAAAATCGCTTTATTTTTTCTATTGCGTAGTCTTTCATAGTAATTGGTGCAATCAGGTTAATCGTTTTATCAATAGGCATCGAAGCCGCCAAATGATAAAAATCATCTCTCTTTTTATGTGCTTTTGCACTATTTCTAACCATTATTCCATTATATTCAACAAGTTTCTCTATATTTTCCTGCGAGAGAATGTCAACTTTCGGCATTATGTCCCGAAGCATCTTTTCCCCTTTATCAGAATGAGTAAACACCGAAGAATATCCCTTATTATCGTCTGTTTTCCCCGTCAGATTTGTATACTCATAGCAATCGAAAATCGTAATATCGCTCGGACGTTCTAACCCTTTAAATGCACAATCAGCACAGGATGGTCTCGAAGCCAACTCACTAACAAATGCTTTCATATATGGATCAACACGTCCTGATCCATAATATGATTTTCCATTTGCGAAATCAATTTTCATTGTTGTAGTGTGATATCCGTATGTTTTGTGCTTAAAACGTGCTCCTACCATTTTGCTGTCATATTTTTCTTCCATAAAATGAACATAGTTTCGCCACAGTCCAGGCGAAGGGACACCTCGACATACAAAATCTACACATAGCAAGTTTTCTGGTTTTTTCCCCAAATATTTAAGAAGTCCGGCGATTTGACAGGGCGTTCCTGAAAACATCACATAGATTCCATCTTGTAATTCCTTTTTAATTACTTGAAATGTATTTCCAAGCGTGGATTGCACAAACTTTGAACCTCTCATTTCTCGTAAATACACACTTGTTTTAGCTTTCTTGCAGATAACATTCATCGCCTCATCATAGCCAGCTCCATACACTACACCGCCATTATGTAGCACATGTTCGGCTAGTGCAGTGAACGCCCCCCCGGATGTACTTTCAAAAAGCACATTTTTATCCTTATTTCTTAAAATATAACCTTTCGTATTTTCCTGTTCACTTCCAATTCTATTGATAATAGGGCAAACCGCATTACACAATCCACAGTCTACACACTTTTGTTGATCTATTACAGGATACAGAAATCCCTCTTTGTCTTCCATCATTGTAATCGCTTTTTTAGAACAGATATTATAGCAGGCTGTGCAACCACAACAATCCTTTTTCTCCTTAATAGTAATCACTTGCCCTCATCTCCTTTATTTCAAGTTATTTAACACTCTTAAATAGTAATCTTGAAAAATCCTTGCAACATCTTTCTCATCAAAGCCTGCCTGCCTCAATTCTTCACAGCGAGAATATCTTTTAAATCCACGAAAATTTTGAATTTCCCGAACCCATGTTGATTTGTCCTCCGTGAGGGGTAAATATTTTACGCAATCGGTAACGCCAACTTCTTTCGTTATCGTATCTGCAAGAACTATGGGCAATCCAGAGGCTTGCGCCTCAACGGTAGCCACTGGCAATCCCTCACACAATGACGGCATAACAAAAACATCCATCGCCTGATACATTTTATGCATTTCATCTGTTGTACCCATAAATAGGACGCAATCTTCCAAGTTCATGGCTTTAACCTTATTTTGAATTGCGGTATACAATTCACCATCTCCAAAAAGAATAAGAACTGCGTGTTTACACTTATTATGGAGAACATCGAACATTTCTACCAGAAATTCATGGTTCTTTTGTATATTGAATCTTCCAGCATGTCCGATTACGAATTTGCCTGTCACACCTAATTTTTTTCTTGTTTCTTCTCGTGCCGATGCACTGTATGCAAATTTTTCGAGCGCAATTCCATTAGGAATAAATCTATATTTGTGTTTTTTTACAATCCTTCTAGGAAATGAAAATTGGGCTGCCAATGAAGAACACGCCCAAAATGTATCGACAAAAAAAGGCATCAATGGTTTATATATGTAAGACATCGCAATTGTAGTTTTATTCCGGTAAACTGCACTGCCTGCATTATGGCTATGAAATGTTACATGTTTGACTCCTGCAAGTTTTGCGATAAAAACCATATTCATATCCGAAGATGGCCCGCCATTCAAATGAAGCACCTGAATATTATTATCCTTGAATACTCTATATAATCTATACCAACGTTTTAATACTCTTAGTAGTTTACTCCTTACCTCGTCGGCACTGGCCATCATTTTTCGGGAGCCCATTTTAACAACAGTCTCTTCCTTGTCCTCATGCCGATTATGTAAAACGAGATAATCAAAGTTTAACCTGTCTCGATCTATATTCTTTTGAATATTGATCATCATTGATGTAATGCCGCCAAACCCTAAAGGGGCAGTTACCAAAATATGTTTTTTCTCTTCACTATTCATTGTTTTCCCTTTCATAGAACAGTATTCAAATATTCCTCTGCCTTTATCTGTAGATTTCCTAACTTGCGATAGACATTCTCGTAATCAATAAGTTCTTGAATTGTAGAAATATCCCCATTAAACCGTCTATTACTGATTCCTAAATTATCGCAAAGTGATTCTATTCTTGAGTTTTTAGAAGCAGCACTTGTATCTGCATATCTATTAAAAACCATAAACTTCTTTTCGTGAATGATTGAAAAACAAGTTCCGTGGAAAGAATCAGTGCACACATACTCTGCGCCCCTTAATAAATTTAAAAACTTATCTGGTGCAACATCATATGGCGCATAGTCACCAAAATTCTCGTCATCTTCTATGTACTGATCCATATGGCGCAACGCAACAATCTTTAATCCTGTTAAACTTGCCAACTTTTGTACTTGTTTTCTATATTCAGGATTCGCTCCCAAAAAATAAGCAAAGATATACTGTTCATCCATTTCTTTTTGGAATGGAATCATTTTTTCCCATTCTTTCCTATTAAAATTAAAAACCGGATCTATGATCACCGGAACTTCTAAACCTGTCAGTTCTTTTACAATTTCACTACCGCGATTTTCTCGCATACTAACATAGTCTAGCCGTTTTAGGAATTCCGCTGTTCGTTTTTTCTGATACCACGGAATCTGACTTACACCAAAGCTTGATGCATAAGAAATCTTTTTTATATCTTTTGGAACAAACATCAAATTATAAAAATTTGTAGGTAATCCCGCCGGTGACCATAGCTGATCACTTCCTGTTATAACTGCATTATATCGTTTACTACCATCGCACAAAGCCTTATATCCACAAAATTCTGGGGATAATTTCGCAAACGCTTTATCCTTGAATTGACTAAATGCCTGCATTCGGATTGCGTCATTTTTTGCAAACTCCGGGTGCTTTTTTATCCCCCTTTTTTTTAAATAAGCTTCATATTTGTCGTTCAACAGAATACCATTCAACAGTCGCGGAACAAATTTTATTTTTTCTGCAATGGTAAGTTTTTTCTTATACCTTATCAGTTCATATTCAATTCCACGCGATT
>CAJGCP010000032.1 GCA_904501885.1 uncultured Acetatifactor sp.
CGCTGAAAGAAAAGAAAGCAATGCAAAACGCATTAAGGAAGACGCTGTAATCGATGCAATCATTGCAGAGGCAACCATGGAGATTCCCGATGCGATGTTGGATACCCAGGCAAGACAGATGGTACAGGATTACGCACAGAGAATTCAGTCCCAGGGTCTTTCTATGGAGCAGTACATGCAGTTCACCGGTATGACCGTAGATACGTTGCTTGAGCAGGTAAAACCTCAGGCGATGAAGAGAATCCAGTCCAGATTGGTATTGGAAGCAATCGTTGCCGCAGAAGCAATTGAGGCAACCGAGGAAGATTTCGCAAAAGAAGTGAAGACCATGGCTGAAACCTATCAGATGGAAGAGGACAAGGTGGTAGAACTTCTTGGTGAAGGCGGCAAGAAGCAGGTAATGGAAGATATCTGCATCCAGAAGGCAGTGGAATTGGCAGTAGAAAATGCAAAGGAAGCGAAGCCCGCTGCAAAGAAGACTACCAAGAAGAAAGCGGAAGCTCCTGCAGAAGAAAAGGCAGAAGCTGAGGCACCTGCAGAGGAAGCATAATCCTAAGCAAACCATGCAAAAGAGGTTGTATCCGTGCATACGGGTACAACCTTAATTTTTTCTAAAATAATAGGAATTGCATTGAAAAAGAGATGTGATTGGGATAAAATGGTTATAGTTATATTTTGAGGATGAAATAGGAGGATTTCATATGAGTTTAGTACCTTATGTCATTGAGCAGACCAGCAAGGGTGAGAGATCTTACGATATTTACTCCAGATTGCTGAAAGATAGAATTATATTCTTGGGAGAAGAAGTAAATGATGTATCTGCAAGCATTGTAGTGGCACAGTTGCTTTTCTTGGAAGCAGAGGATCCTGAGAAGGATATTCATCTGTACATCAACAGTCCCGGTGGCAGTGTCAGCGCCGGCTTGGCAATCTATGATACTATGAATTACATCAAATGTGATGTGTCCACCGTATGTATCGGTATGGCGGCAAGTATGGGCGCATTCCTGCTTTCCGGTGGTGCTAAGGGCAAGCGTTATGCACTGCCCAATGCAGAAATTATGATTCACCAGCCTTTGGGCGGCACCCAGGGTCAGGCTACTGACATCGAAATTGCGGCGAAGCATATCCTGCGCACCAAAGAAAAATTAAATCGTATGTTGTCTGAGAACACAGGCAAAGATTACGCTACTGTTTGTGCTGATACGGAGCGTGATAATTGGATGAGTGCAGAAGAAGCCAAGGAATATGGCTTGGTGGATATGGTTATCGCATCCCATGTATAAATATTAGGAAAGATAGAGATTAAAAGATGGCTGGAAGAATTTCAGAGGATGAAAAATGCTGTTCATTTTGCGGTAGACCCCAATCCCAAGTGGGCAGAATGATATCCGGCAAGGATGGCGTTTTCATCTGTTGTGATTGTATTGATATCTGCGTGGATTTGTTTGAAGAAGACAGACAAAACGAGATGGATGAGGTGGATGATGCAATGGACATCAACCTGCTGAAACCGGTAGAAATCAAAAACTTCTTAGATGAATATGTGGTTGGCCAGGAAGAGGCTAAAAAGGTACTTTCCGTGGCAGTTTATAACCATTATAAGAGGGTGATGGCACCCAAGGATTTGGATGAAGTGGAACTGCAAAAGAGTAATATCATCATGGTGGGTCCCACCGGTTCCGGTAAGACCTATCTGGCGCAGACTTTGGCGAAGATTATCAATGTACCCTTTGCCATTGCCGATGCCACCACACTGACAGAAGCCGGATATGTGGGTGAAGATGTGGAGAACATTCTGCTTAAACTTTTACAAGCAGCAGATTATGATGTGGAGCGTGCCCAGTATGGTATCATCTATATCGATGAAATCGATAAGATTACCAAGAAGAGCGAAAATGTATCCATCACCAGAGATGTGTCCGGTGAAGGTGTACAGCAGGCTTTACTGAAAATCGTGGAAGGCACTGTGGCAAGTGTGCCTCCTCAGGGCGGTAGAAAGCATCCTCATCAGGAACTGATTCAGATTGACACGACCAACATTCTGTTCATCTGTGGTGGTGCATTTGACGGATTGGAAAAGATTGTGGAAGAGAGATTGGACAGAAAGTCCATTGGTTTTAATACAGAGGTATCTCAAAAGACTTCCGTAGAAGTCAGTGACCTGCTTCACGAAGTGGTTCCTCAGGACTTGGTAAAATTCGGCTTGATTCCTGAATTTGTAGGACGTGTGCCCATTTGTGTGACACTGCGAGGCTTGGACAAGGAAGCCTTGGTTCGTATTCTGAAGGAGCCCAAGAATGCCCTGATTAAGCAGTATCGTAAATTGTTTGGCATGGACGGCGTAGAACTTTCTTTTGAGGAGAGGGCAGTGGAGGCCATTGCCGAGAAGGCGTTCCAGCGTAAAACCGGAGCCAGAGGACTTCGCTCCATCGTGGAAAATATTCTGATGGATACCATGTACGAGATTCCTTCCGATGACGCCATCGAGGAATGTATTATCACCGAAGATGTGGTGACACAAGGGGCGGCGCCTCAAGTGATTCGAAACGACAAAGGATCAAAATAATGATTATTAAAAATGTAAGCCTTGAAACTGTATGTGGCATTACCAGTAAACTTCCGGATAGCAAATATCCGGAGGTTGCTTTTGCCGGAAAAAGTAATGTGGGAAAGTCGTCCCTCATCAATGCGTTGATGAATCGGAAATCCCTGGCCAGGACTTCTGCCCAGCCGGGAAAGACCCAGACCATCAATTACTATAACATCAATGATGTCATGTATTTTGTGGACTTGCCCGGTTATGGTTACGCTAAGGCTAATGAAAATGTAAAAGCCCAGTGGGGCAAGATGATAGAGGACTATTTACATAAGTCCAAAGCGCTGAAAAAGGTATTTCTGCTGATTGACATTAGACATGCGCCTTCCAATAATGATTGCATCATGTATGACTGGATTTTGGACCATGGTTATGAACCGATCATTATTGCTACAAAGTTAGATAAAATCAACAGAAGTCAGATACAGAAGCAAGTGAAGTTGATCAAAACCACTTTGAATGTAGTCCCCGGGACAGTGATTGTTCCCTTTTCCGCAGAGACCAAGCAGGGCAGGGAAGAAATCTATGACATCCTGGATGGACTGCTTGAGGGAGAAGCATGACAAAATATGTGAAAGCATCTGTAAATATTGTGTTGGCGGCATTGGCAGTCTTGGCAGTGATTTTTTTCGTGCCAAGACTGATTGTTTTTTTAACCCCTTTTATTGTGGGGTGGGTGATTGCGTTAATCGCTAAGCCACTGGTGCACTTTTTGGAGACCAAGGTGAAGATAAAGAGAAAAATAGGCGGTGCATTTGTCATTGTTGTGGTAATTGCGGCGATTGTGGTGGGCCTCTATTTTCTCGGTGTGTGGATATTCCATCAATTGACGTCCATGCTGACGGATTTGCCCCGTTTGTGGAAGGGGTTAGAGGCGGACCTGGCAAATGTGGCTGAGGCGCTCAATCTTTTGACAGCAAAATTGCCCGGCGAGGAAACGGTGGATTTTCATCAAATCATCACCGGTTTTGTATCATCCTTAGGGGACAATATTGAGACAATTAGCATCCCTACCTTTAATGCGGTAGGAGATTTTGCTATGAAATTACCCTCTATATTCATCGGTGTCATCATGGCACTTTTATCTTCCTATTTCTTTGTGGCAGACCGCAATTTGGTGAGAGAGTGGTTGGATAAATTTACACCGGTATCCTGGAAATTGCGTTGGCAGATGGTAAAGCGGAGCCTGTCATCCTCTGTGGGAGGATATTTTAAGGCGCAGTTAAAAATAGAAGTGTGGATGTATTTGTTGCTGGTTCTTGGATTGGGTCTGTTAAAAGTAGACTACTTTGCGCTGATTGCGTTGTTGATTGCGCTGCTGGATTTTTTTCCGGTATTTGGTACCGGAACAGTGATGGTCCCCTGGGCAATTACCAGAATTCTCATAGGAGATTTAAAGATGGCCATATGGCTGTTGATTATATGGGCTGCGGGCCAGTTGATGCGTCAGCTGATTCAACCGAAAATCATGGGTGATACCATGGGAGTTCCTACCTTGCCAACTCTGTTTTTACTGTACATAGGATATAAGGTAGCAGGTGTACTTGGTATGATTATTTCCATACCTTTGGGACTGTTATTATACGCTCTGTATCAGGAGGGAGCCTTTGATACCACCAAGAATAGTTTCCTGATTCTCTGGGCAGGGCTGGACAGTTTCCGTACATTAAACAGGGAGGATTTGGCGGAAGCGGATGAGCTTGCACGGGAGAAACGCAAGATAGCGAAGCGTTTGAAAGAAGAGAAGCGTGAGTGAAAGTGAAGAGATAAAAGCATGAGCGGAAGTACATTGAAGATCATCGCAGTCATTGCGATGCAGATAGACCATACTGCAGCGGCAACGTTACGCTTTATGTCGTTGACGCAGCAACAGGCAGATATCTACTATTTCATGCGGGATATTGGACGGATGGCATTTCCTATGTTCTGTTATCTTTGTGTGGAAGGATTTTTACATACTTCAGATGTCAAAAAATATCTGACCAGGTTAGGGATATTTGCGCTTGTGTCCGAGATTCCATATGATCTGGCAATTAGAGGCAAGGTATTAGAATTTGGACACCAGAATGTATTCTTCACGCTGTTTTTAGGTGTTGTGACCATCTGGGTAGTAGATTTGATTAAAAAGAGAAAATTGCCGGAGACAGGCTATGTGGTGGTACTCATCTCCTTAATGGCAGCCTGGATGTTGAAGACCGATTATGCATATACGGGTGTGTTGGTGATTTTGGTCATGTATTTACTGCGAAAAAGTAGGATATTGGCTTTTTTGGCAGGGTGCGGGTTGCTTTGGTTATTCTATGGGGACGGAGAACTGCCGGCATTGGTAGGTACTGTGTTCGTGGCATTCTATAACGGCACAAGAGGATGGAAACATAAGTATTTGTTTTACGCCTTTTATCCGACACATTTGCTGGTCCTAACTGCGGTAAGAGAGTTGTTCTTGAGATAAAGAGATTGTTTTGGGTTGAGACTGCAAGAAAATATTAAAAAGCGCATTATATCAGAAACTTAAAAGAGCCTGCTGTTCGGAAAACCGGACATCAGGCTCTTAACTCGTCTTAAATGGAATTCAATTAAGCAACTACAGTAACGTTGGTTGCGCGAACCTTGCTGCTGTTCTGAGGATCACACTCGGTATCAAAAGTAACCTTCTGACCTTCTTCCAGGGACTTGAAACCTTCAGCGTTGATAGCGGAGAAGTGTACGAAAACTTCCTCGTTAGTCTCATCGTTGGTGATGAAGCCATATCCCTTCTGAGCGTTGAACCATTTAACTGTACCGTTGTTCATGTTGGTACCTCCTTAAAAAAATAAAATATTTCGTAATTCGTCAATGACTTTCATTTAGAATACTTTTGTAGTATAGCACCGAAAATAATGCAATGTCAATGATTATTTGTTGAAAAATGGGGATTTTAAGCATCTTGCACAGGGGAAATATTTTGTGATATTCTGTACTTGTGTCGGGTTGGATAGTGCGACAGGATATTTCGCTGAGACTTGACAAATAGAAAGGAATGAGGTCTTGATGAAAGAACGTTTTTCTATTACGGGGATGACTTGCTCCGCATGCTCGTCCCATGTACAAAAATCCGTAGAAAAATTGAATGGAATTATAGATGTACAAGTGAACCTGCTGACAGAAAGCATGGAAGTGTCCTATGACGAGCAGGTTTTGCAGGCGCAGCAGATTTGCCGGGCGGTAACACAGGCGGGCTATGGAGCAATGCCGATGAAGCAACTGCCTGCACAAAAGCCCGGGAGAAAAGCAGATGCCATGAAGTGGAGACTGATTTTTTCCGTCGCTTTTATGATACCACTGATGTATGTGGCAATGGCACCTGGTTTACATGGACTATATTGGTTGCAGGTGGTATTCCTTTTGCCGATTTTGGCGCTAAATAGAGACTATTTTCTGAATGGATTCAAAAGATTATTTCAAGGTGCCCCCAATATGGACACGCTGATTGCTTTGGGCGCAACGGCATCTGTAGGCTACAGTGTTTTTACTCTGATATACGATGGGGTGGAAGTGTCCCACGCCGGACATGCTCTATACTTTGAATCTGCAGGTATGATTTTGACCATGATAACCATTGGAAAATATCTGGAAAGCCTGTCCAAAGCAAGAACCGGTGATGCTATCCGTAAATTGATGGAACTGGCTCCTAATACGGCCATTGTGTTAACTGAAGATGGTATGGAAACGGAAATATCGGCAGAGCAACTTTCCCGAGGGCAGGTATTCTTGTTGAAACCCGGTAGCCTTGTACCTGCGGATGGTACTGTTATTGAGGGCAATTCCAGTATAGATGAGTCTGCGGTGACGGGGGAGAGCATTCCTGTGGAGAAATGTCAGGGAGACAGGGTGGTTTCCGCTACCTTGAATAAGACGGGTTTCCTAACATGCCGAGCAGACAGAGTGGGGGAGAACACCACCCTTGCCCAAATTATTCGTCTGGTGGAAGAGGCCGGTGCCAGCAAGGCCCCCATCGCCCGATTGGCAGATAAGGTGGCAAGCATCTTTGTGCCGGTGGTGATGTTGATTGCCCTTGTCACATTTTGCGGTTGGATGATTGCCGGAAGTGAGACCACGTTTGCAGTTTCTTCGGCAATTGCCGTGCTGGTAATTTCCTGCCCTTGTGCGTTGGGACTGGCGACGCCGGTTGCTATTATGGTGGGCACGGGTGTGGGCGCTAAACACGGCATTCTGATCAAATCAGGAGAGGCATTACAAAGGGCACATGAGGCGAAGACCCTTGTTTTAGATAAGACGGGCACTATCACAGAGGGGAAGTTAAAGGTAGCCGACATCCGGGTGCTTTCCAAGGATGTGAGTCAGGAAACTTTGGTGCAGCTGGCTGCGGCATTGGAAAAACGAAGCGAACATCCCTTGGCAGAAGCAGTGGTAGCTTATGCAAGAGAGTATACTCCGATACTTCCTCAGGTACAGAACTTTACAGCGGTTCCCGGCAGAGGAATCCTGGGAGAAGTGACAGAGGGTGACAGAGAAGGCGTGAAATGCTTTGTGGGAAACAGAGCATTTATGGAAGAACATCAGATTCCTTTGGACGAGGATTCTGTGCGAATGCTGGATGGTATGGCGGAAGATGGATTGACTCCACTATTGGTGGCGGAAGCAGGCAGGCTTTTGGGATTGATTGGTGTGGCAGACAGCCTACGACCCACTTCCAAGGAGGCCATTCAAAGGTGTAAAAAACTGGGTATCCATGTGGTAATGCTCACCGGAGACAACCAAAAGACGGCGGAGGCGGTGAGACGCTCACTGGAAATAGATGAAGTGGTGGCAGAGGTTTTGCCACAGGATAAGGAAAAGAAGATTCGGCAATTACAGGCAAATGGTCACAAGGTGGTTATGGTGGGAGACGGCATTAACGATGCACCTGCACTTGCGGCCGCAGATGTAGGGATGGCCATTGGTGCCGGCACGGATGTGGCCATGGAGAGTGCGGATATCGTTCTCATGAAAAGCGATTTGCAGGATGCGGTAACGGCCATTGATTTGAGCCGACATGTCATTCGCAACATCAAGGAGAATCTGTTCTGGGCGTTTTTCTACAATGCCATCGGCATCCCTTTGGCAGCAGGACTGTTGTACCCGGCATTCGGTATTCGCCTGACACCCATGTTTGGTTCCGTGGCAATGAGTTTGAGCAGTTTGTTTGTGGTGAGCAATGCCCTGCGCCTGCGGAGATTCAAGGGCGGGATAAATGCGGAAAAAAGGATTCCTGAAAATGGAAAGGAAGAAAATATAAGAGAAGAAAACGTAATTAAGGAAAACACCGGAGAAGAGAGTGAAGAGCAAAAGAAGGAGAATCAGGAGGGAAATAAAATGAATGCAAATAAAAAAGTTATGGTAATCGACGGAATGATGTGTACCCATTGTACGGGACGTGTACAGAAGGTGTTGGAAGGGCTGGATGGTGTGAACGCTGTTACCATGAGTTTGGAAGATAAGACAGCCACGGTGGAAATGAACGCAGAAGTATCGGATGAGGTGCTGGCTACTGCGGTCACTGATGCCGGTTATACGGTGGTAGAAATCAGATAATATCACAAATCTTTGATAGATTGTTTATACTTTCTTAATTGCTTCTGTGAAAAAATGGGATATATTAAAGATAACAGATACAAAAGGCTTCCGTATGCAGTGCGTTCGGAGGCTTTTGTTCCCCACATATCATATGTAGCGCATAGGAGGGACGGATATGAATATACAAAAATTCACTCAAAAATCTATGGAAGCCGTAGAAAATTGCCAAAAGTTGGCATATGAGTACGGCAATCAAGAGATTGAGCAGGAGCACCTGCTATATAGTCTGCTGACACTGGAGGATAGTTTGATTCTGAAACTCATCGAAAAGATGGGAATTCAAAAGGAGCACTTTGTCAGCCGTGTGGAGCAGGCATTAAATAAGCGCACGAAGGTGCAAGGCGGACAGGTTTACATCGGAAACGATTTGAATAAAGTGCTCATCCATGCAGAGGATGAGGCGAAGGCGTTAGGGGATGAATATGTGTCCGTGGAGCATTTGCTCCTGGCTATGATGAAACATCCGAATCGGGAACTTGCCGCCATTTGGAAGGAATACGGCATCAACACAGAACGGTTTCTGCAGGCATTGTCCACCGTGCGTGGAAACCAGAGGGTGACCAGCGACAATCCGGAGGCGACCTATGACACTTTGGAGAAATATGGTCAGGATTTGGTGGAGCGTGCCAGAAACGAGAAATTAGACCCTGTCATTGGCAGGGACAATGAAATCCGCAATGTGATTCGGATACTTTCCCGCAAAACCAAGAACAATCCCGTGTTAATCGGTGAACCGGGTGTGGGCAAAACCGCAGTGGTGGAAGGTCTGGCCCAGAGAATCGTGAGAGGGGATGTGCCTCTGGGACTGCGGGACAAAAAGATTTTTGCCCTGGACATGGGGGCGCTGGTGGCAGGTGCCAAGTATCGCGGTGAGTTCGAGGAACGTCTGAAAGCAGTGCTGGATGATGTGAAGAACAGCGATGGGCAAATTATTCTGTTTATCGATGAATTGCATACCATTGTGGGAGCGGGTAAAACGGACGGCGCATTAGATGCGGGCAATATGTTGAAGCCTATGCTGGCGAGAGGAGAATTGCACTGTATCGGTGCCACCACCTTGGATGAACACAGAAAATACATTGAAAAGGATCCGGCGTTGGAGAGAAGATTCCAGACCGTGATGGTGGACGAACCCACGGTGGAAGACACCATTTCGATCCTGCGTGGGCTGAAAGAACGATATGAGGTATATCATGGCGTAAAAATCATGGACAATGCTCTGGTCAGCGCGGCAGTGCTTTCCAATCGCTATATTTCCGAAAGATTTCTGCCGGATAAGGCCATCGATCTGGTGGATGAAGCCTGTGCGCTGATTAAGACAGAGTTGGACAGTATGCCCACAGAATTGGATGAAATGTCCCGCAAAATCATGCAACTGGAGATTGAAGAAGCGGCTTTGAAAAAAGAGGAAGACCGATTAAGCCGGGAGCGCCTTGCTGAACTTCAGCGGGAACTGGCTGAGATGAAGGAAGAATTTGCCGGCAAGAAAGCCCAGTGGGACAATGAAAAGGCTTCCGTGGATAAGCTTTCTAAACTACGCGAAGAGATTGATGCGGTCAACAGTGAGATTCAGATTGCCCAAAGAGAGGGCAATTTGGAAAAGGCAGCAGAATTAAGTTATGGCCGTTTGCCGGAATTGAAAAAGCAGCTAGAGCAGGAAGAAAATGCCGGGGATAAGGAACTTTCCCTGGTTCGTGAAAAAGTGTCAGAGGAGGAAATCGCCCGCATTATTTCCAGATGGACCGGTATTCCTGTGACCAAGCTTACGGAGAGCGAGAGAAACAAAACTCTGCACTTGGACGAGGAATTGCATAAACGGGTAATTGGTCAGGAGGAGGGCGTCAATCGTGTGACAGAAGCCATCATCCGTTCCAAAGCAGGCATCAAAGATCCCACCAAGCCCATTGGCTCCTTCCTGTTTTTGGGCCCCACGGGTGTGGGTAAGACGGAACTAGCGAAAACTTTGGCGGCCACCTTATTTGATGATGAAAACAATATGGTGCGCATCGATATGAGCGAGTATATGGAGAAATTCTCCGTATCCCGTTTGATTGGAGCACCTCCTGGATATGTAGGGTACGAAGAGGGCGGTCAGCTCACCGAAGCAGTCCGTAGAAAACCCTACAGCGTGGTTTTGTTTGATGAAATTGAAAAGGCTCACCCGGATGTATTCAATGTGCTTTTACAGGTGTTGGATGACGGGCATATCACGGATTCCCAAGGCAGACAGGTGGATTTCAAGAATACCATTTTGATTATGACTTCTAATATCGGTGCGGAGTATTTGCTGGAGGGCATTGACGAAGACGGGCACATCAAGGCAGAGGCTGAGAACGCTGTCATGAACCAGCTACGGGGACATTTTCGTCCGGAGTTTTTGAATCGTTTAGACGAAGTGATTCTGTTTAAGCCTTTGACCAAGGACAATATCGGAGCAATCGTGCAGCTTGTATTGGATGATTTGAACAGACGCCTGGCAGATCGGGAACTGGAAATTCAGTTATCTCCGGAAGCAGTGGACCATATCATTGAGCAGGCCTATGACCCCATTTACGGGGCAAGACCTTTGAAGCGGTATATGCAAAAATATGTGGAGACGCTGGCAGCGAAGTTGATTTTGGCAGACCGGGTAAAGACCGATGGGAAGATTTTGATTATGGAAAGAGAAGGACAGCTGGTGGCGGAATAGCCAAACATTTAAAAAGAAATATTTATTGTAAGTGCGAAAAAGGGTTGAAAAGTGCATTTTCAACCCTTTACTAATTGGGGGTTTTGGTGTAGAATTAATCTTTAGAAAAGTACACCTAAAAGTGTCGAAATAATGGAGGTAGCAAAATGAATGTTTTAGCCATTGGTTGCCATCCGGATGATGTGGAAATCGCTTGTTCCGGTACTTTGGCAAAATGTGTAAAGCGTGGCGACAAAGTGACTGTTTGCCATGTGTCTACAGGTAACTTGGGACATGTTATCATTCCCCCCGATGAGTTGACCATCATCCGCGGAAAAGAGGCAAAAAAAGCGGGTGCAATGGCAGGTATTGAGGTCATCTGTGCAGATTTTAACGATTTGGAGATTTATGACAACAATCGTGAGGCCCGGGATAAGATTGTGGATATTATCAAATATGCAAATCCTGATTTTATTATTACCCACAACCCTGAGGACTATATGCCCGACCATACTGCGGTAGCAAGACTTGTATTTGATGCCAGCTTCACAGCTACATTGCCCAATTATAAATTGGCAAATCCTAAGTACAGTAATGCAGATACACCGCCCGCAAAGATGGTTCCTATTTTCTACATGGATACCTTGGCAGGTGTTGATTTTAACCCCACTATTTATGTGGACATTTCAGAGGAAATCGATTTAAAGATTGATATGTTGGAATGCCATGAGAGCCAGTTGGTATGGATGAGAGAGCATGACGGCATTGATTTTGCTGATATGGTTCGTACTTGTTCCAGATACCGCGGCTATCAGTGTGGTGCGGAATACGCAGAGGGCTTCCGTCAGTTGCAGAGCTATCTGAAGGGAACCACGGAAAGACTTCTTCCGTAATTTTACATAGTACTTAAGGGACCTTGGAGCGTCCCTTGAAATAAGAAAAAGAAACGCATGATTTATGCAGAAAGAGGTATATGATGAATTTTATGAGTACTGTTGCCGGCTCTTTGCTGGAAGGCTTTTATCCCGCTGGTTGGGATATGGCAAAAATTGATGCTTGTTGTGATAAGGGTGTTGAGAGAGAAGCATTCTGGAATGATGGGTTCAATCCTGTAGTGTGTGAATCCTTGGGCGATTTCGATACCTTGATGGGTCATGAAATTGCGATGCAGATCAAATTGACCGGTGAAGAAGGCCGTAAGTTGGCTATGATCCTTCCTGTAGGCCCCATGGGTATGTATCGTTGGGCTGCGTATTTCCTGAACGAGTGGGATGTTGATTGCTCTCACGTAACCACCTTCAACATGGATGAGTGGGCAGACGCAGACGGCAATACATTGCCTAACACTGACACCGCTTCCTTCGAGTATTCCATGAGAGAAGCTTTCTTTAACAAAGTTAATAAGACAATTCCTGAGAACCAGAGAAACTTTGCGACCAAGACAAATCTTCCTACCTATTCCGAGAAGATCGCTGCTTTGAAGGCAGAGGGTGCGAAGTTGGTATTGGTATATGGTATCGGTAGAATGTGCCATATCGCTTTCTGGGAGCCTCAGTTTGGCGAAGATTATGCAAGTGATGAAGAGTGGAAGGCAGCATGCTACCGCATCGGCGCTAAGCTTCATCCTTTGACCATTGAGCAGAATGCTATCACCAGCTTCAAGAGCCGTACCACTTTGGTTCCTTGTCGCGCAAACACCATTGGACCCGGCCTCTTCCTGCAGGCAGATTACTGCATCGGCGGATGCGACGGTATGTTCAATCGTGGTATGGGATGGCAGGGTATGAGCTTCCGTACAACACTTCATTACGGACCTACCCGTCACATCGCTTCCACTTACATTCCTACTATGCCCGGTAAGTTGTTCTACTTGAAAGAGCTGGCTGAGGCAATGACTGCAGAATGTAACTAAGAGGTGAGACATATGTCTAAAAAGGTAATCGCAGCAGGGCATATCTGTTTGGATATCACCCCTGTTTTCCCCGGAGAAAAGGTGGAGAACCTGACGGATGTATTGAATCCGGGTAAATTGATTTACATGAAAGAAGCAGATGTTCATACCGGCGGTGCGGTGGCCAACACCGGACTTGCCATGAAAATTCTCGGCGCAGACGTATCTTTGGTATCTAAGATTGGTGATGACGCCTTCGGTGAGATGGTAATGAACATTGTGAAACAGTACGATGCACAGGAGGGGATGATTGTCATCCCCGGAGAGTCCACTTCCTATTCCGTGGTATTGGCAGTTCCCGGTGTTGATCGTATTTTCTTGCACAATCCCGGTGCCAACGATACCTTCGTAATGGCAGATATACCGGAGAAGACTTTAGAAGGTGTGGCATTATTCCATTTTGGATATCCACCCCTTATGAAGCAGATGTACGTGGATGGCGGCATCGAATTGGTGCGTATGATGAAGACCATGAAGGAGAGGGGCATTGCCACCTCCCTGGATATGACTTCCGTAGATCCCAATTCCCCTGCAGGAAAAGCAGATTGGGATGCTATTCTGAAAGCGGTATTGCCCTATGTGGATTTCTTTGTTCCCAGTGTAGAAGAACTGTGCTATATGTTAGACAGAGAACGCTACGAAGAGTGGCAGGTACGTGCGGCTGGTAAAGACATCGCTGACATGTTGGATTTGGAAAAAGACATCAAGCCCCTGGCTGACAAATGTATGGCATACGGCTGTAAAGTTCTTTTGATCAAATGCGGTGCGCCCGGTATGTATTACAGAACGGCAAACCGTGAGGAACTTGAGAAGGTTGGCGCAGCCATTGCACTGGATGTGGAAGCATGGGCTGATAAAGATGGATTTGAGAAAAGTTATGTGCCTGAGCGGATTCTTTCCGGAACCGGTGCGGGAGATACCAGTATCGCCGCTTTTCTGACCGCCATCTTAGAGGGTTGCACACCGGAAGAAAGTATGCAACTTGCTACCGCTACAGGTGCTTCCTGCGTGGCAGCATATGACGCACTTAGCGGCCTCAAATCATTTGAAGAATTGCGTGCAAAAATTGCCGCAGGATGGAATAAAAACTAAAGGAGAAATACAGAGATGTTAGTAAATTTGAATCAAGTTCTGGTTCCTGCAAAAAAGAATCACTACGCAGTAGGATTATTTAACGCAGTAAATATGGAATTGGCACGCGGTATCATCAATGCTGCTGAGTGCTCCCGTTCCCCCGTTATCATGGGTACTGCAGAGGTTCTGTTCCCTTACGGACCTTTGGAGGAAGTATCTTATTATTTGATTCCCATGGCAAAGAAGGCAAATGTGCCTGTTGTTATCCACTTGGACCATGGTCTTAACAAGGAAACTTGTATCAAGGCTTTGGAGTTGGGCTTCTCCTCCATCATGTATGACTGTTCTACCGACCCTTATGAGGTGAATGTAGAGAAAGTACGTGAAATGGCAGAAATCGCACATTCCTATGGCGCAACCATCGAAGGTGAACTGGGACATGTGGGTGATAATGAAGGTTCTGCAGAGGGTAGCAGCCATTTGGCAGACCCCAGCAAATATTTCACAGATCCCAAGATGGCAAAGGACTATGTACAGAAGACAGGTGTTGACGCTTTGGCTATCGCAGTTGGTAATGCACATGGTGCGTACAAATTGCCGCCCAAGTTGGATTTCGAAAGAATCCGCACCATCGCTAACACCGTAGATGTTCCTTTGGTTCTTCACGGTGGTTCCGGTTTGACAGACAACGATTTCCGTCAGGCAATCAAGGAAGGTATCAGCAAGGTAAATATCTTTACCGATATCAATGTGGCAATGGTTAAGGCAGAGTTTTCCAAGTTCAGCGATATGAACAAGGGTATCATCGACCTGATTCCTGCAGCTGTTGAGGCTGTTAAGCAGGAGACTTTGGCAAAGATGAAACTGTTCTCCAGCGACGGCAAGGCAGCATGCCCTTCCGGCAATGTAGTATGCCAGGATCCCAGAAAGGTACAGAACCTTGCACTGAGCCAGGCAGAAATCCAGAAGATCGTAGAGATGGTTGTAGCGCAGGTACGTAAATAATGATACCGAAAGACCCTGTGATGCTACTTAGTTTCTTGAATATGAAACTGCGAGATTTCTACTCTGATTTATCTGCCCTGTGTGAGGATTTGGATGTTTCCGAGGTGGAGATGAAAGAAAAACTGGCGACGATCGGTTATGTATATGATGCAGATAGAAATCAATTTGTGTAGATGATGTGACTATGTTGGCGTATTATGTTCGCATGCAAAGTCATATAATATAAGAAGCAAACCGTAGTGGGTGGAACTTCTTATGAAAAGAATGATAACAGCAATCCTAATGTTTGATATAGCTTTAGGATTGCTGTTTTTATGTTTAAAGGTGAATGATTTTGAGAAGGAATATAGAGCTGAATTGGTTGCGTGCCAGGTTGAATCAAGTGGAACGACCCCTGGGTTTCTCACAGATAGTCCATTGGGAGCGACACCCCTTGCGGATAAACAAGTTGCTCTCACCTTTGACGACGGCCCTCATCCGCGATATACGGAGCAATTATTAGATGGTTTGAAAGAGAGGGGCGTGGTTGCTACCTTTTTTGTAACAGGAGAGCATGCTGCCCTACACCCCGATATTATAGAGAGGATGTATCACGAGGGGCATATGATAGGAAATCATACCTATAGTCATATGCAACTGAGCAAGAAGAATTTAGAAGCATACAAAGAAGAGTTAATACGCACCAGCGAAGTGATAGAGGAAATCACCGGGGAGGAAGTGCTCTATGTCCGCCCACCTTATGGTTCTTGGAATAAATCTATCGAAAAGGATTTGAATATGTTTCCGGTGTTGTGGACAGTGGACCCTCTGGATTGGTGTTCAAGTAATGTGAAAGCGATTGTAAATAGAATTGTGAAAAATGTGAAAGAGGATGATATTATTCTAATGCACGATTATTATGCCACTTCTGTGGAGGCGGCTTTACAAGCAGTAGATAAATTATTAGAGCAAGGATATCATTTTGTGACCGTGGAGGAGATACTGTTTGATTGAGGCAATGAAATTATTGTTGTAATTACCAAATTATATGCTATAATGTAATTAGCAAAAGGCAATCGCCACAGAGTGGTTGACCTCAGATGTGAAAGAAGACCTTCCCTATCTGGTCAAAGTACAGGGAAGGTCTTTTCCTACTTTAATGACAAATCAAATAAATGAATGTCAGTAGTGCCAAGAGGAACATTCCGAAAGACATTAAGTCTTTAAAATCGAATTTATTCTTCATAAGCATCACCTCCATTCTATGTAAAAATGGAGGTCAACCACCCTGTAACACGATTGCCGGTAGCCATAAGGCTACTAAAATTATTATAGCACACAACCGCGTCGAACACAAGTTCGAAAAATAAGTATTTTTCTCTTTTAATTGCGGACGTACTGTGATATAATGACAAGGTATATATAAGAAATCTACTGAGGAAACAAAATGGACTTATTCGAGTATATGAGAAATACAAATATGGAGACGGAAGCACCCTTGGCTGCAAGAATGCGTCCACGGACCTTAGATGAAGTGGTGGGACAGGAGCACATTGTCGGTAAGGACACTTTGCTTTATCGTGCCATCAAAGCGGACAAGATTAGTTCTGTGATTTTCTACGGACCGCCCGGTACCGGCAAGACCACTTTGGCAAAGGTGATCGCAAACACCACCAGTGCTCAATTCTGCCAGATTAATGCAACCGTTGCAGGCAAAAAAGATATGGAAGAAGTGGTAGCGAAAGCCAAAGAACTGCAGGGGATGTACGGCAGGCGCACTATCCTGTTCATCGACGAGATTCATAGATTTAACAAGGGGCAGCAGGATTACCTGCTACCGTTTGTGGAGGATGGCACCATTGTACTGATTGGAGCCACCACAGAGAACCCTTATTTTGAGGTGAACGGGGCTTTGATTTCCCGCTCCATCGTATTCGAATTAAAACCCATTCCCATGGAAGGCATCAAGGAATTACTTCGTAAGGCTGTGTATGATGCTGACAGAGGTATGGGTGCCTATGATGCAGTGATAGATGACGATGCGCTGGAGTTTTTGGCAGATATCAGTGGCGGAGATGCGCGTCATGCATTGAATGCCATTGAACTTGGCATTATGACCACTGAGCGCGGAGAAGACGGCAAGATTCACATCACATTGGAAGTGGCCAAAGAGTGTATTCAAAAACGTGTGGCAAAGTATGATAAAGGTGGAGACAACCACTATGATACCATTTCTGCATTTATTAAAAGTATGCGGGGATCTGATCCTAATGCGGCGGTATATTATTTGGCGCGTATGTTGAATGCGGGAGAGGATATCAAATTTATTGCCCGTAGAATTATGATATGTGCTTCAGAAGACGTAGGTAATGCGGATCCCAATGCGCTTGTAGTAGCAACGAATGCTTCTCTGGCAGTGGAACGACTTGGCATGCCGGAGGCGAGAATTATTTTGTCTCAGGCAGCAACTTATGTGGCGTGTGCACCTAAGAGCAATGCAAGTTATTTAGCCATTGATGAAGCATTGCAAACCGTGGAACAGACGGGGAATCTACCCATTCCTCCCCACTTGCAGGATGCGCATTATAAGGGGGCAGCCAAACTTGGTCATGGCATTGGTTACAAATACGCTCACGATTATCCCAACCACTATGTGGAACAACAGTATTTGCCTTATGAACTGAGTGGAAATGAATTCTATCGTCCTACCGGAAACGGGTATGAAGTGAAGATTCGGGAACATATGAAACGAATAAAAAATGAATCCTAAATCTTGTAGATTATTAACATGTCCTAAATCTCGTGGGTTGCTAACAAAGATTGAATTGAATAATGGATAATGTAAGAATAACCTGTTTCGGCATAGTTGCGGAGCGGGTTGTTTTTTTGTTGTATCTGAATTTTACGGTTTAGATTAATTAGGTGCTCAAATAGGCGGTAATTTTGAAGGGGATTTACGGTCGAGGAGATGAAAACCAACAAGAAGGCCGTAAGGAAGCAGGAGACTTACGGCTAAGGAGAGGAAAATTAAGAATTAGGCCGAAAAAAAGTATGAGACTTACGGCTAAGGAAATAAAAATCAAAAAACAAGACGTAAGCAGGTAGAAATTTTACGGTTATAAAGAGGAAAGTTGAAACTAGAGGGGTATAGGTACAAAAAGCACGGACTAACTGAACATAGTGTATCCGATAGTCTGTAAAGAGACAATAAAATGGCTCCCACAAGTATAATTTGGTGTAGGAAAAGGGTTAAAACAGTTCAGAAATCAGGTATTGATAAATATCCTGGTTTTTTCTTTGCCAATTGTCGCAGATGGAAGCGGCAATTTCTTCGGTGGGGACGGACATCGTTAAATCCACCAGATTCACGCCACGTTCTTTCACAATCAAGTGAGCATCGTATTCACCGCTGGTGGATTTGTAATAATCGCCCAATACGGACACTTCGTTGCGAAGGGTGTATTCGTTTTCGCGGAAGAATTCATTGATATCGAACTTGATGGCATCGCTGATACGGTTTTCAAAGAAGGTCAATGTCTCCAATCCCTCCGGGGTAATGGAAAGGTGAGTGCGATTGCGAATGGTTTCTGAAGAAATCAAAGAAGCATTCGTTAGTTCGTTAATCACCTGCTGTAGTGTCAAAAAGTTTGTATATTCTTTTTCTAATATGAAGTCGCTGACCTGGGCAGTAGTCATAGGAAAGGTTACCCTGTTCAGCATGTAAAGAACGATTAATTTATATAGTGTTAAGGGGTCTTGTAACATAACTACCTACCTTTCTGTCGGTGTCTTGTGTGGAAATCGTATATGGTCCAAATCTGTTTCGGTAATAGAATCATCTATTTGTGTCCGGAGAGTTTGACCATAGGGAACCCTGATGTATACCGCTTTCCCGCATTTTTTTATGAAGTGTATTTAGGACATCCCGTTTGTTGCCACTCCAGAGCGGAGAGAGCAAAAGTTTCTTTGGCCCATCACCGGTCACTCTGTGTATTACGATACCCGGATTCAAATGAGCCAGGCACATAATAAGCATATCTAAATAGGCCTCTTTTGTCAATGCGTGAACCTCGCCCTTTTCAAAAGCAATGGCTAGGTCTGTATCCTTCAATATATGTAAAAGTTGAAGCTTTACGCCGAAGGGTTCCAACTCATTCAGGTACTGAATGGTTTGGAGCAGACGGGATGCATCTTCCCCGGGCAGTCCTAATATGATGTGTACGATAAAGGGGATGTTGCGCTGTTTCAAATTGCGACAGGCTTCTTCGAAAGTGGAAAGGGGATAACCTCTACGGATATACCTAGCGGTATCCTCGTGTATGGTTTGCAAACCCAGTTCTATCCAGATAAACTTTTCGGGAAAAGCGGATTGTAACTGGGAAAGTAAATCTAAAACAAGTTCGGGCAGACAATCCGGCCTGGTGGCGATGGAGATGCCGCATACCTTGGGGTGGGAAAGTGCCTGAGTATAAATCTCTTTCAAATAGGGAAGGGGCGCATAGGTGTTGGTGTAGGCTTGGAAGTAGGCAATGATACAGGGTTCTTGGGAAAGAGTGAATTTTTGTGCCAATGCTTCTACGCCTTTTTGTAATTGTTTGTCTATGGCTGTTTCAATGATTTGTTCGTCGCTATTTGTAACGTTGATGTCCAAAGCGAAGTCACCGCTTCCCCCGGCACTACAAAAAATACATCCCCGGTGGTCCACTGTGCCATCTCGGTTGGGACAGGTCATATGGGCATTTAGGGCAACCTTGTAGCATTTATAACCGAACCTATTTTTACAGTATGCATCTAATGTATAATAAGGTTTTTCCAGCCAATCCTTATGCATCATCCGTTTCTTTTCCTAACAAAAATA
The DNA here is from genome assembly GCA_904501885.1 of uncultured Acetatifactor sp. Classification (GTDB taxonomy): domain Bacteria; phylum Bacillota; class Clostridia; order Lachnospirales; family Lachnospiraceae; genus Acetatifactor. Next base: position 19,751 of record CAJGCP010000032.1, read on the forward strand.
TAATATAGAATTCACTTGATTTAGTAACATTAAATTTATCATATATCAGAAAAATCAATTCTGCAAGTTGAGATAAATATATGTAAAATTCAAAAAAATAAATTGGGTATTCCTATTTTTTAGAAAATGTATTATAATGTGTCTGTATCGTTCAATCTCACTTTCGTGAGAGGGTCCCGTCACATATATGACGAATCGGGCCAAGTTTCCCCATTTACTGAAGAGCATAAGGAGGAGTTTATGAGAGAAAAATATGAATCGTTAGCTTTATTGCAATTGAAGGAGTTGGCCAAAGTTCGTGGCATTAAAGGCGTGTCCACTATGAATAAAGGTGAACTTGTAGAAGCGATGCTTGCAGAGGATGAAAGAGTAAAGAAGGCGGAGGCAGAGGCAGAGGCGAAGACGCCTGTTGCAGAGAGCCGCCCGACAGAAACGAGAACAACAGAGGCTCGTACCACCGAAGGCGCCTCAAAGACAGCGGAAGAGGCGACACCGCAAAAGCGTCCTGTGGAAGTATATGATGAGAAAAATTTCCCGAAAGAGTTGGACAGTGGAGAGGAAGCCTCCGGTATCTTGGAAGTAATGCCTGACGGGTATGGGTTCATCCGTAGTGAAAATTATATGCCCGGAGACAGTGATGTGTATGTGGCACCCAGCCAGATTCGCCGATTTGGATTGAAGACCGGTGACATTTTGGTGGGCAATAAGAGGGTGAAGACCCAGCAGGAAAAATTCAGCGCACTTCTTTATATTAAAAGTGTAAATGGTTACACCATGGAGCAGACTTTGAAACGTCACTCTTTTGATGATATGACACCTATCTTCCCGGATGAAAGAATTCGCTTAGAGACAGCCGGTAGCAGTGTGGCTATGCGTGTGATGGATATGGTGAGCCCTGTAGGTAAAGGACAGCGTGGTATGATTGTTTCCCCGCCCAAGGCAGGTAAAACCACTTTGTTAAAGGAAGTGGCGAAGTCCATACTTCGCACCAATCCTAAGATGCACATGTTGATACTGTTGATTGATGAGCGTCCTGAGGAAGTAACAGATATCAAAGAAGCGATTATCGGTAATAATGTGGAAGTGATTTATTCCACCTTTGACGAATTGCCCGAGCATCACAAAAGAGTATCCGAAATGGTAATTGAAAGAGCTAAGCGTCTAGTAGAGCATGAAGAGGATGTTGTGATTTTGTTAGACAGTATCACCAGACTTGCCAGAGCCTACAATATGGTAGTTCCCCCCAGCGGACGTACCCTGTCCGGTGGTTTGGACCCTGCCGCTTTGCATATGCCCAAGCGATTTTTCGGTGCTGCCCGCAATATGAGAGAGGGTGGCAGCCTGACCATACTGGCTACTGCGCTGGTTGACACCGGTAGCAAGATGGATGATGTGGTATACGAGGAATTCAAGGGAACCGGTAATATGGAAATGATTCTGGACAGAAAACTTTCTGAAAAGAGAATTTTCCCCGCCATCGATTTGGCTAAATCCGGCACCAGAAGAGAAGATTTGCTCCTGCAGCCGGATGAACTTGAGGCAATCAATATTATGCGTAAGGCTTTGAACGGATTGAAAGCGGATGAGGCCACCGACCGAATTTTGGATATGTTCTCCAGAACCCGTAATAATGTAGAATTCGTTGATATGGTAAAAAAGAATAAATTTATTTAATTTTGGTATTGAAATCCTAAAATTGTTATGTTACAATGCTTATGCTGTCTGTGGTTCCATAGGCAGTGCGGATGAGAACAAAAAATAACGTAATGATTATAGAGAGGTGAACACAATGAAAGAAGGAATTCATCCTGAGTACTATCAGGCAACAGTAACTTGTAACTGTGGTAACACTTTTGTAACCGGTTCTACAAAGCCTGAGATTCACGTGGAAGTTTGCTCTAAGTGCCATTCATTCTACACAGGCCAGCAGAAAGTAGCAAGAGCTGACGGACGCATCGAGAAGTTCAACAGAAAATACGGCGTTCAATAAGAAAGCAAGCAAAGGTTGAGGTGTTAATATCTCAACCTTTTGTTCATTTATGGGATAAGGAGGCATTATGGCGAATAGTAAATGTAAAATTTATTCCGGCATTGGCGGACAGGCTGTTATCGAAGGCGTAATGATGAAGAATAAAGACAAATATGCCGTGGCTGTCCGTAAAGAGAATGGTGACATTGCAGTGGAAGTGGACCATTTTTCCGGTGTTATGAGTGAAAATAAATTGCGAAAACTTCCCTTTGTAAGAGGTATTTTTAATTTTGTGGAATCCCTGATGCTGGGAATGCGAAGCATTAATTTGTCTGCGGAAGTTTCTATCGAAGAAGAAATGGAATCCGATAAGGAACAGAAGGACAGTAAGGTGATGACCGGTGTAATTACAGCAATATCCATTGTATTTGCGGTTGCACTGTTTATTGTTTTGCCTTATTATCTTTCTACCCTGTTTGAGGGTGTGGTGGTAAGTAAATCATTGATTGCCATTTTAGAGGGCGTGTTGCGCATTGGCATCTTTTTATTGTATGTCACTGCCATCAGTGCTATGGATGATATTAAAAGATTGTATCGCTATCATGGTGCAGAACACAAATGTATCAACTGTATCGAAAAGGGGCGTCCCCTGACCGTGAAAAATGTAATGCGTAGTTCCAGAATTCACAAAAGATGTGGTACCAGCTTTATGTTTTTCGTGCTATTTGTGAGCATTATACTGTTTTTCTTTATTCGTGTGGAGAATCCTGTTTACAGAGTGGGACTTCGTATTCTTTTGATGCCTCTTGTGGCAGGTATTTCCTATGAATTGATTCGTTGGGCAGGTACCAGCAACAATTATTTTATACGACTTTTATCTGCTCCCGGTATGTGGATTCAGAGAATGACCACCAAGGAGCCGGACAAGGAAATGGTGGAAGTGGCTATCGCTGCAGTAGAGGCTGTATTTGACTGGAAGCAGTTTTTGAAGGACAATTTCGATTACGAAGACCCCGAGGAAACTGCCAAGAAACAGGAGCAACCGGTTGCAGAGCAGGAAAAATTGCCGGAAGGATTTGAGGCTTTATGACCTACAAAGAATTACATCTACAAGGACAGGAAACCCTAAGGCAGGCCGGTATAGAGGAAGCTTCTTTAGATGCCAGACTGTTGCTTGAGTTTGTCTGTGGCACCACCAGAAATGAATTGCTTCTTGGCGGTGAGCGTCAGGTGACGGAGGACGAGACTTTTCAGTATTTGCAATTTATCGAAAAAAGAGCAAAGCGAATTCCGTTGCAACACCTGACCGGAGTGCAGAATTTTATGGGGCTGGATTTCGAAGTCAATGAGCATGTGCTGATTCCCAGACAGGATACGGAGATACTGGTAGAGGAAGCGATGAAGCATTTGCACGACGGGATGCGGATCCTGGATATGTGCACAGGTTCCGGGTGTATTTTGATCAGTTTGATGCATTACTCCAACGATTGTACCGGTGTGGGAGTGGATATTTCCGCAGAAGCACTGCAGGTGGCAAAGACCAACGCAGATAAATTGTTGGCAGATAAGGCTAAGCGGATTTCCTTTGTAGAAAGTGATTTGTTTGAATATGTTGAGGGCCAATTTGACCTGCTGGTGTCAAATCCCCCATATATATGTAGTGAAGTGATTGAAACGTTGATGCCGGAAGTGCGGGAGCATGAGCCCTTGTCTGCTTTGGACGGAGCGGAAGATGGACTTTATTTCTATCGTCGTATTGTGGCAGAAGCAGATACATTTCTTGTGGCTGGCGGAGTGCTTGCCTTTGAAATAGGCTACGACCAGGGATGTGCGGTTCGTGATTTGCTGACAGATGCCGGTTACCTGGAAGTAGAAGTAATAAAGGATTACGCAGGGCTGGATAGAGTAGTTTGTGGCATCAAAAGTTTTCGTAAATAGTGTGAGAAAATAATACGACAAAAAGTCAGTATGGAGAAAAGTTATGTTTGATAAATTGGAAGATTTGTTGATTCGATTTGAGGAAATCATGGGAGAATTGAATGAGCCCACAGTGACCAACAATCAGGAGCGTTTCCGCAAATTGATGAAGGAACAAAGCGATTTGACTCCCATTGTGGAGGCTTATAAGGAGTATAAAAAGTGTAAAGTGGACATCGAGGATTCCCTGGTGATGCTGGAGGAAGAAAGCGATGAAGATATGCGTGAGATGCTGAAGGAGGCATTGAACGACAGCAAGAAGCGTGTGGAAGAATTGGAACAGGAGATGAAGATTCTCCTTTTGCCCAAGGACCCTAATGATGACAAGAATGTAATCGTGGAAATCCGTGCCGGAGCAGGTGGCGATGAGTCTGCTTTGTTCGCGGCAGAAATCTATCGTATGTATGTGCATTATGCAGAGGGACAGCGCTGGAAGGTAGAGACCATGAACGTGGACGAAATCGGTATCGGTGGTATGAAGGAAGTGCAGTTCATGATTACCGGTCAAGGTGCCTACTCTAAGATGAAATATGAGAGTGGTGTACACCGTGTGCAGCGTGTGCCTGCAACCGAAAGCGGTGGTCGTATCCATACCTCCACCATCAGTGTGGCAGTGATGCCTGAAGTAGATGAGGACATCGACATTGTCATCGATGAAAAGGATATCCGTATCGACGTAATGCGCGCGTCCGGTAATGGTGGACAGTGTGTCAACACCACCGACTCTGCAGTGCGTTTGACCCATTATCCTTCCGGTATCGTGGTGTACAGCCAGACCGAGAAGTCACAGATTCAGAACAAGGCA
>CAJGCP010000033.1 GCA_904501885.1 uncultured Acetatifactor sp.
AGAGGGTCATAGGTTCGAGCCCTATAGGCCCCATTTTTTTACCCTTTTTTAGGGTTTTTGTTTGTCTTAAACGCGATATAAGGAGATTTTTGTTATGAAAATGTCTTGTTGATGTTTCCTGAATCAAAAGTGATTTTTGCTACTTCTACCAGTGTGCAATCAGAGTTAATGGATAAAAATTTCAAACGCTACAATGAGGAAATTGAGGCCTATAATGAAGCACCGGTAGGAATCTAACGATTTATGCAATACACATGTTTACTATGCGGAGTGGGCACCAGATGCCTACTCCGCATAGTTTTTTGGTGATACTCCGGTGTGGCTTTTGAAGCAATGGCTAAAGCTGTACACATCGGAAAACCCACATTGCAGAGCGATTTCGGATACGCTTTTAGAGGTGTTGGTCAGTAGGATTTTTGCTTTGTTAATGCGAAAATTCTGCAGATATTGATAGGGTGCCACTTGATAGACGTCCATAAAAATTCTGCGAAATTGTTTTTCACTCATATTTGTAATTTTTGCTAAGGTATTGATCTCTAAATCAGGGTTGCTAAAGTTTTCTTCCAGAAAACGCATGGCAGCCTTTATTTTTTTCATTTTTTGAAAGATTTCGCTGCTAATATGGTATTCGTTGTACAAATAACCGATAATTTGCATCACGATGCCATTGCATATGTTGAGAGAGCCGGGGGCATTGGATACAAAGTGGTTTAGCGCTTGTTGAAATAATTCCTTGTAATTATAGATACTTCCGGTGGAACATAAAAAGTCAAAGGGCAGGGAGGGCGTACGATTTTCTTTATCAAAGGAGAAATTGATGGCTATATAGCAGAAACTTTCCCCGGGAGGAGCAGTAGAAATGTCTATCGATCCGCGACTGACATATCCTATCTGTCCTTCTTTTATTCTATATTCTTTACCTTCTTTTATATAGAGACCTGTGCCTTTTGTGACAAAAAACAAACTTTCGTGGTCCCTTGGCTCAAGTGCTATGTATGGAGCATCGTGAGACAAGGTATCCATAAAAACGATGGTGTCAGATTTCAATTGGTAGAAAAATCGGGTGTTATCCATAGAGAGCCGGTATCCTTTCGTAGCTGTATGAAATAAGATAATTATAATCACTATGTAATGCACATGCAAGAGAAAATGTCCCTTTCAAACAAATACATGCTGTTTTAATCATTGTGATTGTGTTGTGGTTAGTATATATTGAAATCAAATCCTAGTAGAGAGGAGAAGCATACGTTAAGAGGAAATAAAGCAATTGTAAGCGGAGGAAGCAAAGATGGTATGCGGAGAAATGGTTGTATTCGATGGCGCATATCATATCCATTAAGGAGAAAAACAATATGAACAGTAGAATTCAAAAATTGATTGACAGAACCATCGCAGGTGAAATGTGGGTAGGTCCGGTGCCCACAAAATATGACCGGAAAGATTTGTTTTTGTCCCCGGTGAAAATGTCCGGGAAAAGAGTGTGTGAATATATTGCGAATCAGGACTTTTTGATTTTGGAAGAAAGTTGTTTCACCGGCCTGATGTTGTTTGATGGTAGTGTAGAGGGGGATATCGTCTTCCGTAACGGCCACAAGAATTTTCAAATTGCACTGGATAATTTTTACAATAATCCTGTAGATAATCTGATGACCTTTGAATGGCAGCATTGCGTGGGGAATTTTGAAAAAATTATGAAGCGTGGTTTGGTGGGGATCAAAGAAGATATTGAAGCTTCTTTACAGGCTCATCAGGGAGATCAGGCAGCAATCGAATTTTTAGAGACCCAGATGGATATCTGCAATGCCATAATTCAGAGGGCCAAGAAGGGGACAAAACTGGTGGCAGAAAAGGCAAATCAGGTGGAGAATGCGGAGTATCGTGCAAATTTGCTCCAGCTGTCAGCAGGTCTGAACAAAGTGCCTGAATATCCGGCAGAGAGCTTTTATGAGGCGGTACTTAGCCTGTATTTTTGCTATTCCTATATTCCTGACAGTATCGGCCTAATTGATAGGTACTTATATGCGTATTATAAAAAAGACATTGATAACGGTGTACTTACCAGAGAGCGGGCAAAGGAGTATTTGCAGGAACTGTACTTGATGCTTCAGTCGAGAACACATATTTCCTCCGATCGGTTTTACAGAGGCGGAGAATCCCACTTCTGTATCGGCGGATTCTTGGCCAATGGGGAAGATGGATTCAACGATTTGTCCAAACTGGCTTTGGAAGCTCTCATGGAGCTTCCCACATGGATTCCCCAGATATCTGTCCGCTGGACACCGAAGATTTCGGCAGAGGTGTGGAAATTTGTGTTGGATTGTGAGCGCAAGGATCCCAATAAGCGTATTGCATTTGTAAATGACGTGCCCCGCCTGAAAGGTCTGGTAGAGTACGCAAAGATTCCCTATGAAGACGCAGTCAATTATACCATGTTGGGCTGTAATGAATTGGCCCTGCCCGGTGGCATCGTTTTGGGATTTGAGATGATGAATGTGGTTCGTTCCATAGAAAACACCTTTTATCATTGCACGGAAGAGGTGCTCCAGGCAAAGACCTTTGATGAGTTTTATGCAATTTACCATCGGGAATTGTTACATGATTTAGATGAGGCGGATCTTATCGCTAAGGGATTTCAGGATATTAGAAGTAGGGATTGCAGCCTTGTCAGCAGCCTCTTCCTGGAGGGCTGTATTGAGCGTGCGAAAAGCTTAACCCAGGGCGGTGCGTCCAGATTCATTGCGGTCAATCAGTTGATCGGTATTTCCAATGTGATTGACTCCCTGGCAGTCACCAAACAGTTTGTGTATGATGAAAAACTTATCACAATGCAGGAGCTGGTGGAGGCGCTGCGTAACGATTGGAATGGTTATGAGGAAATCAGAAATCTGATTCTGAAAAAAGGACATTTCTTCGGAAATGATGACGAGTGTTCCAACTTGGTGGCGCGTAAGTTTATGGAAAGTTTGGAAATATGGAATACCGGAGATAATTTCCTGGGTAAAAAAACCATGTTTGGTAATTTGATAGGATATAATGAGCACAATAAGTTCTTTGGTGAGGCGCTGAAGGCCACACCGGATGGACGCAAGGCAGGAGAAATGATCAATTTCGGCATCGGCCAGTTCCAATGCAGGGACAGGAGTGGTTTGACCGCACTTTTAAACTCTGTGGCGAAATGTGATCCCGAGGCGGTTCTCACCGGCCCCAGTGTGACCAATATTCTGGTGGATGAGAAACTGATTATGGAAGATGCTAATTTTGAAAAGATGGCAGACCTTTTGGAGACATATTTCCAAAATGGCGGTACCCATTTCCAGTTGAATTACGTATCCAAGGAAGATTTGATCAATGCAAAAGTGAAGCCGGAAGAGTACAAAAACCTGCGTGTGCGCGTGTCCGGATTCTCCGATTACTTTAATAACCTAAATGATGCGTTGCAGGACGAAATCATCGAGAGAACAACTCATGTAAAATAAACTAACAAGATGCTGATATAGAGGAAGCGCACATTTGGCGGAATTGCTTGGGTGTCGTGTGTTTATGCTTTTTGAAAACCTGAATGAGGTAGCTGGTAGAGGAAAATCCTACCGCGTAGGCGATTTCCGTAATACTCATTTCAGTTGTGGCAAGTAGACGCATAGCCTGATTGGTGCGCGTAAGATTCAGATAATCGCTGAAACTCATATGCATATATTGGTTAAATATTCTGGAAAAATAGCTGTAACTTAATCCACATGCCTTGGCCGCACCTGCCAGTGTAGCCGAGGCATAATTGTTTTCTACATAATCGTGGATGGAATGAATTATTTGAGAAATATTGCTACCGGGTGTGAATAACTCGGGATGTTCCGAATGTTCATGCCAGTATCTTAATATCCAAGTGAAAATTTGTATGGTAGAAGCGCGCAATGCCAGCTCATAACCGAACGCTGCCTCCTGCGCTTCTTTATTTATGCGTTCCCATTCTCCAGGAACACAAGTCTGTTGTAAAATCTCTTTTGCAAAAATATGTTTTCCGTCCATCTGCTGAAATACATAGGGAATTGTGTATTCCATTTCTGTGACACTCTGAATTGAAGAAAAAAGAATTTGCGGGATGAACTTGATACACAACATGGTGTGGCGTTCATCCTTTTTATGTATGGGGCGGTCACTGTGAGGCATCATAGCATCGATGATAATCATAGAGTGCTCCGGTAAGGGAGAAATCTCTCCGTTTATAATCACTTCATAATCCCCGCGTAAGGGATATAAAAGCTCTATATATTCATGATAATGCATACGGGAATGTTCAAAGGATTCCTTTTTAGGCGCATTGTCCAGGATCAAACATTCTATGGGAAGAGGAATGTTATTTTTGGTGCGCATGGGTTCTGCAACAGTAGGTCTCATAGAAATCTCCTAAAGGTAAAAATATTGATATTTTTTCTGTAAAATATTATATCATACCACAAAATAATTTGATAGTATAAAGTCACAAAAACTCTTAGGAGGTACATGGATATGAGTAAAAAACTAAAAGTGGGAATTATTGGCGCGGGTGGTATCGCTACCATTGCCCATATGCCGGCGTATGCGGGTATGGAGAATGTGGAAGTGGTGGCTATCTGTGATATTGTGCCGGAAAAGGCAAAGACCCTGGCGGAAAAGTATAATGTGTCTCTAACTTTTGAGAACTATATGGATTTGCTTGCACTTCCTGAACTGGATGCGGTGGATATCTGTACCCCCAACTATCTTCATTCTACGATTGCGGTTGCAGCACTGGAGAAAGGCCTGCATGTATTCTGCGAAAAGCCCGATGCAATCAGTGCAAAAGAGGCTGAGAAAATGCAAGCAGCAGCTGAAAAGGGCGGCAAGGTTTTGATGGTAATGAGAAACAACCGTTATATGCGTATTTCCAAATTTCTCAAAAAATATATTGAGGATGGCAAGATGGGAGAAATCTATGCTGCACGCTGCGGCTGGCAGAGACGTCGCGGTATTCCGGGAAAAGGCGGCTGGTTCACCACCAAAGAGCAGTCCGGTGGTGGTCCGTTGATTGACCTTGGTGTACATATGATTGATTTGACCATGTGGTTGATGGGCAATCCGAAGCCCGTTTCTGTTAGTGGTTGTACCTATATGAAATTTGCTGATAGTGATGTATCTGATTCAGAGCATTCCGATTTTGGTGAGAAAAAGGATGATGGTGTATTCGATGTGGAGGACCTGGCAATGGGCTTCATCCGCTTCGATAACGGCGCGTGTATGCAGATTGAATTTTCCTGGGCTTCCAATATCGAAAAAGAACAGCGTTTCTTTGAATTGCGCGGTACCAAGTCCGGAGCGAAGTGGTCTTCGGCTACGAACCAACTGGGAATCTATGAAGAAGCATATGGAACCACAGCGGATTATCTTCCCAATATCGATAATGATGCCGGATTGTCCATCCATGGATTGAATCTCCGCCACTTTGTGGATGTGGTGTTGAATGGTGCAGAGCCCGCGTTTGTTCCGGAACAGGGCACCAATATGGTAAAGATTTTGGAAGCAATTTATGAATCTGCAAAAACAGGAAAAGAGGTAATTATATGATTCGAGTAACAGTTTGGAATGAATACCTGCATGAGAAATGTGATGCGCCGGTAGCGGAAATTTACCCTAACGGTATGCATAACACCATTGCTGATTTTTTACGGTGTGATGATATCCAGGTGCGCACTGCTACATTGGAAGAACCGGAATGTGGATTGACCCAGGAAGTATTGGCTGAGACAGATGTGTTGATTTGGTGGGGACATGGCGCGCATGCAAGGGTACCTGATGAAATTGCCCAGAGAGTGCGGGATGAGGTGTTGAAAGGAATGGGGTTTATCGCATTGCATTCCTCTCATTTGTGCAAGCCTTTCAAACTTTTGATGGGTACTTCCTGTAATCTTGGATGGCGGGAAGACGGGGATAGAGAACGTATTTGGACGGTAAATCCCGCCCATCCCATCGCCAAAGGAATTGGACCCTATTTCGAACTTCCTCATGTGGAAACCTATGCAGAGCCCTTTGGAATTCCAAATCCTGATGAAGTGGTCTTCATCGGTTGGTATGAAGGGGGAGAAGTATTCCGCAGTGGATGTACCTTTCAGAGAGAAAAGGGTAGAATCTTTTACTTCCAGCCCGGGCATGAATTGTTCCCCATTTATCACGATAAAAATGTACAGACAGTTATCAGAAATGCAGTATATTGGGCGACTCCGCAGGTGAGAGCGGAAAAGAACGAGTGTTGGCATTTGACAAAATTGGAAAAATAAAACTTTCGCCTCTATAGAGATAGGGAGAAGCAAAGATGAATAAGACTCAAATTGCCATCGTCGGATACGGCGGCATGGGAGAATGGCATTGTAATTTAATCAAAAGAATAGAAGAATTGGAATTGGCCGGCATCTATGATATTTCCGAGGAACGTGTGGAACTAGCCAAGGAAAAAGGAATCCATGTGTATGAAACGTTGGAGGAATTGCTGGCAGACACATCCGTGGAGCTGGTGACTGTGGCAATTCCCAATCAATTACATAAAGAGATGTGTATCCGTCTGATGGCGGCAGGCAAGCATGTGGTGTGCGAGAAACCTGTGGCGTTGAACCATCAGGAACTGCAGGAAATGATTGACGCTTCCAAGGAATACAATGTGCTGTTTACCGTGCACCAAAACCGCCGTTGGGACGAAGATTACCTTATTATGAGGGATATCTATGACAAGTGTACCCTGGGCAAGGTGTTCCGGATTGAGTCCAAAGTACACGGTTCCCGAGGCATCCCCGGAGATTGGCGTAATCAAAAAGAATGTGGTGGTGGCATGATTTTGGACTGGGGCGTGCATCTCCTGGACCAGATTATGCAGATGATACCCAAGAAATTGATTTCCATCTACGCAGTTTTATCTTATGTCACCAACGAAAGCTGTGACGATGGATTCACCGTTACGCTGACCTTTGAGGACGAATTGGTGGTAGTGGTGGAAGTGGGAACCAGCAATTTCATCAATATGCCAAGATGGTATATGCTGGGTGAGAACGGTTCTGCCATGATTGAAAATTGGGAGCTGGACGGCAAGATCGTGATGGTGTCTGACTGGGAAAAAAGAGATGCCGTGCCGGTGGTGACGGCAGCAGGACTGACCAAAACCATGGCACCCAGAACCGATGAAACCATTCAGGAATATCCCCTGCCCAGACATGCTTCAGATGTGAGAGATTTCTACAGAAATATGGTGAAGGCAATTGCCGGCGAAGAAGAGCAACTCATCCGTCATGACGAACTGATGAGAGTCATGAAGTTGATGGAAGCCATCTTTGAATCCGGTGAAAAGAACATTGTTATTAAAGATTTTGAAGATAGGTAATGCAGATGGAACATCATAGGCGGGCAAAAGCCTGTGGGAAGGAGTAAGTATATGGAATTATCAGTTATGTCTCCGGTATTAAACCAGATGAATTTAGAGGAATCCCTGGCGTATTTGAGTAGCCTTGGTGTGGACAGTATGGAAATTGGTGCCGGCGGATATCCCGGCAAGGCACATTTAGACCCCAAGGACTATTTGGACCACCCTGAAAAAGTGGAGGAACTGAAGGGGCTTTTGAAAAAATACAACATGAAGTTTTCGGCAGTTGCATGCCACGGAAACCCCATTCATCCTAATAAGGAAATTGCCAAAAAGTTCCACGATGAATTCGTGGACGCATGCAAGGTGGCAGTGATGTTGGGGGTGGATACCATCATTGGTTTCTCCGGTTGCCCCGGTGACTGCGAAAACTCTCAGAATCCTAACTGGGTTACCTGTGCATGGCCCCCCGAGTATCTGGATATTTTGGATTGGCAGTGGAATCAGGTGCTGATTCCCTACTGGAAGGAAATGACCAAGTTGGCAAAGGAAATCGGTATCAAGAAAATAGCCTTTGAAATGCATCCCGGTTTCTGCGTATATAATCCCTCTACTTTGTTGAAATTGCGTGAGGCGGTGGGCGATATGATTGGTGCCAATGTGGATCCCAGCCATTTGTTCTGGCAGGGCATCGACCCCTGTGAGGCCATCAAGATGTTGCAGGGTGCAATCTATCACTTCCACGCAAAGGACACCAAGATTGACGCAGCAAATACCGCGAAAATCGGTGTGCTTGACACACAGGAGTATGGCGATATCCTGAACCGTGCCTGGGTATTCCGCACCGTAGGTTATGGCCATTCTAAGGAAGTGTGGAATAACATCATCAGCACTTTGAAGACCGTTGGCTATGACGGTGTCATTAGCATCGAGCATGAAGATGGTTTGATGAGTCCCAAGGAGGGATTGGAGAAAGCGGTAGCGCTTCTAAAAGAGTCCATCATCTACGAACAACCCGGTGAGATGTGGTGGGCGTAAGGGTCGCTGAACAATAAAATATGATAAAAATAGGAATAGGTGTATCCCCTGTGGGCTACACCTATTTTTTGCTCTATTTCGACGGAAAAAGTTACTATATATTTTTCGAGTACTGTCTGGGAGTAACACCCATGTGCTCTGTGAAAGTTCGTATAAAATTGGTATAGGAATTGAAACCGGATTGTTCAGCAGCATCTTTCACGGTAGCGCCTTCTGCAAGAAGTTCGGAGGCTCTCGCAATGCGCTTCTTTAAGATATATTCTTTGGGCGAAAGTTGGATGTGTTGTCGGAACAGACGCCAAAGAGTAGTGTTTCCTATGTTGAAATGATTTGCGATGTTGTCGATACTAATATCCTCGTTCAGGTGATCGTTGATATAAGTCAGGATATCCTTAATCTGATTATGGGCGATGGATTTGTTGGTCATCTGCTTTTCCAGAATCGGTAATAAAAAGTAAAGGATGTCGCCCAAGGCATTGATCTTTTTATAGTCATCCAGGGTTTTTTTGCTGGCGCTGATTTCAACTGCGGCATCAAAAAGTTTAACCAGTGCGGCGGTTTCGCTCTCGGTAAGGGATACGATATAGGACCCGGAATTCTTCAAAAGTGAAATGATGGGCCCTAAGGTGCGACAGGCACTGGTAATATGATTCTCGTTAAAGAAGAGCACATATCGTACAAATGGCTTATTGTTGGCGTCAATCTTGTGGAAGGTATAGGGGGAGAAAAAACAAATGGTTCCTTTCGAAGAGACAAATACCTGGTCTTCTGAAATGATATTCACATTCTCAGTCAGCATAAAATTAATTTCAAAATCGTCATGAAGATGTGTATCTATAAAGGTACGGTTGGCGTTTCCTTTTTTCTGGATTTCGAAGATGTTAAACATTTTTGCACTCCTTTCTTCCCTTCGCCCACATCATAGTACAAAATGGAAGAAAAAGCAAGTAAATTAAAAAATGCGATTATTTTATTCCAAAAACAAATCTGTTATAATTCTAATATAACATAGGGAAGGGATGTTTTCCTGATCTCCGGGAAACATAGGTAAGCAGATGAACATGTCAGAAAATAAGAGACCTGTAGACTACGGCAAAGAAATGTGTAATGCGATTATGGAAACACAAAGACCGGCACAGCTTTGGCCCGCAGGAGCGATGTTTTATATCCCGGGTGTATTTCTCTCAGGTATGCAGAGAATGTGGCATTTGACCGGAGAAACAAAATATTTTGACTATATCAAAGAATACTTTGACTGCGTATTGCCTCCGGACGGTGGTGTGTATGGTATTCACCATGAAATACCAATTCCGAAGACGGACGGAGACCATTATAATTATAGAGCACTCACTATGTTGGATTGTAAGCAGCCCTGTGTGTTGCTTCACGACTTATATGATGAAACCGGTGAGGATAAGTATTTGAAGGCCATCAAAACCATTGGCGAGTCCATGTATTTTTGGCCTGTAAATGAATACGGCGGATATTGGCATATGATGACCCAGCACCATCAGATGTGGATGGACGGGGCATACATGGCAGGACCGCTGTCTGTGAAATATGCGAAGCGGTTTGGTGATCCGACACTTAGAGAAAGAGCCATTCACCAGGTATTTCTGATGAATGATTACATAAAGGATGAAAAGACCGGGCTGTACTTCCACGGATGGGACCCCACAAAGGAGGCAGAGTGGGCAGACCCCGAAACCGGACTTTCCGAGAATATTTGGGGGCGCGCTGTGGGTTGGTACGCAGTAGCCATTCTGGATATATTAGACGATATCCCGGAAGACCATCCGGCGGTGGAGAGATTGAAACAAATCGAAGTGGATTTGTTGACTGCCCTGGTAAAATATCAGGATCCTGTCACCGGCAAGTGGTATCAGGTGCTGGATAAGCCCGGAGCAGAAGGAAACTGGGTAGAAACCTCCTGTACCAGCCTGTTTGCTTATTCTTATGCGAAAGCAATCCGGAAAGGTATTTTAAGCACTGAATATGCGCCGGTGTTAGAGAAAGCATATCAGGGATTGATTGATGGACTGTATTACGACGAAAATAATCGGTTGATTTTAGGTGGTGTCTGTACCGGTACTTGTATCGAAGCCGGCACCTATGCACACTACATCAACCGCCGCCAGGTACAAAATGACCTGCATGGCGCGGGCGCATTTACCCTAATGTGTGCTGAGATGGAATTGTATTTAGAAACGAAGAGTGAGAGAAAATAAAGGAGGAGTGAAAATGAAAGGAACGAAGAGACTGACAAGTGTTTTAGCGCTTCTGCTGACACTTTCCATGGTTCTTTCCGGCTGTCAGGTGCCGGAAGGCGTAGAGATTCCCTCCGGGGTTTCCGTACCTTCCGATTTGTCTGATTTGACCAGTGAAGAACTGGAGCAGCTGGAGTCCTATCTGGAAGAGGCAGAATCCTCTGCCGATGCCGATGACAGTGAGGATGCTGTTTCCGACGATGCACAGGGCGACGGTGATACCACCGGAGCAGATGGCGAAGACGCTGCGGGTGCGGAAGGTGACGCGACTATTCAAGATACCACCAGCGCTGAGAATATAGCAGGCACAGTGGTAGATGCCAATGCAGCAAAAGACGCAGCTTTGACCGGTACCGTGAAATTGGCTTCCGGTCGTGACTGGGTACATAAGATCTTGAATGTACAGGAATATGTCAATGCTTATCCTGATTTGCAGGCTGTTTATGGAGACAATTGGGACGGATATGTGGATCATTATCTGACCCATGGCCTTTACGAGGGCAGAGATGAGGGTAAACTCTTTGACCCCTGGCAGTATGCGGAAAGCTATCCCGATGTAAAGGCAGCTTACGGCGATGATGCCAATGCCATTATTCAGCATTATGTAAATCACGGCTATTATGAAGGCAAAACAGCAGGTACCGCGGCTGGCTATGTGGACATGGCGGATAAGGTGTCCAGAGAATATATGATGAGCCATGATGTGGTAGTGCGTGAACCCGGCACACGAATGGAAGCGCTGGTGGCACATGCAGAAACTGTTTTGAAATATGCGAGAAATATCGAAGGTGCAAATCAGCCCAGATTGTTTGCGGATGGTTTGAATGTGGACAACTACGCGCCTACCAAGTGGAACAAAGGCCTGGTGGAAAACGAGCCTGTGGCGTCTGATATTTATTCACAGTTCAACTTGTTAAAAATGATGGATGGCTTGTCTGTGATGACTGGGGATCCCAAATACTCTGAAGCAGCATTGGAACAGATTTCAATCAGATTTAACACCCCGGGACTGGTGGACAAAAATGGTTTGTTCTATGAGGGCGGTCATAGTTTTGTCAACATTATGACTGGTGAACATTATGGTTTGAACTATCACGAAACGAAAGATAACCAGTTGCCTTTGGAACTGATGTACAAGGCAGATCCCGAAGGAACCAAGAAATACATTACCGCATTTTGGAATGCACATATTTTGGATTGGTCCAACTTGCTGATGAATCGTCACGGTTATTATGATTTGGATATGACAGAGGCCTGGGATTCTGAATATACCGATCCTTCCCCCTGGGTGGCAGGTAAAGATGTATCTCCCTTTATGTCCACCGGTAACGACCTGATGGATATGGCATGGTTTATGACGGAAGTCACCGGTGACCCCAAGTATGCAGCATGGGGAGAACTTATGCTGGATAAATATATAGCAGTCAGCAATCCGGAGACAGGACTTGTTGGTGAACAATACGGTATGATGACGGAAGACAGTAACTATGGCGTGGACCGCTTCCTGGCTTCTACCATGGGCGCTGATTTTGTGACCAGAACAGGATTTGATTTCAAGACAGCTACAGTAGATGATTATAAACTGTTCGGCGCCAATTCATTGATCACCAGAACTTCATTGAAATGTAACACGGCCTATGGTCCTTTGAAGTTTGTTAATATTTATCGTCAGACCGGAAACGAGAAGATTTATGACTTTGTGCTGAATAATATGCTTTCCTGGGAGAAGTATGTATACGATCAAAAACTGCATCGATACAACACCCCTATCTTAAACGACGGTACTGATTTGAATGAGGGCAAGGACGGAAAGCAGCTGATCGCTACTAAGACCGGATACTATATGACTCAGGGCAAACCCATGGCAGAATATGAAGGTGTCTGGGGTGGCGTATTCCCTGCCTTGATTGAGACCATCTCTATGCTGAAGCCGGAAGATACGGAAGCCTACGACAGGCTTTGGACGGCAGCCCGTTCCTATGCAAGAAATGTTGGCTTGGGCGATATTGGTACCCGTATGGGTGAGAATATTAATATGACCGCGGAAACCGGACAGTGTGCGGTGCAGTATGTGCAAGCAGTGGTACTGATGTACAAGTACAGCGGGGCACAGGAATATTTGGACGCTGCCTGCACCATGGCAGACAGAATTGTAAAGGGAAACTTTGATCCGGAACTGGGCATGTTCATTTCCAGTAAAAGTGTGCCTTATGCATCCATCAGCCCTGACGTTATGTGGGCAGTGTATTTGGTAGAAGCAGCTGCGCAGGGGATGATTAATGATATTGATATTGAAATCAGTCAAGGTGTTCATGATATCCCTCATGTGGGAAAAGGACAGGTAATGAGTAGCACCTTGTGGTTTGGTACCGGCAAAAAAGCAGTAAAGAGTGTGAAGTTCGATACCGACGCGTATACCGTTGTGGTACATGATGAGCCCCAGGCGAATTTCAGTGATTTGTCCGGAACTACAGAAACTTCTGCCATCAAGCAGATGGCTTCCATCGGCGTGATGGGTGCGGAAACAGATGGTTTGTTCCACCCTGAGAAGGCTGTTACCCGTGGCGAAATGGTAGAAATGATAAAAGCATTGTTCGGTTTTACCGATGATGGGGTAATAGCAGATGTATTTGCTGAGGTGGATTTGGATGCAACATACGCCCATTATGAGGTGACCAGAGCGGAGATGGCCTCTATCGTTGCCAGAGCACTGGCTGTGAAATTGCCGGCAAAGACATGGCAGACCGGTGACGCAACCTATCGTTTGACGGATGCGTCCACCATTCCTGCATGGGCAAAGGATTATGCGGATATTGTGACCAACTATCGTTTGATGGTGGATTTGGAGGATGAGACTTTTGAACCTAATGCGGTTGTTACCAAGGATATGGTAGCAGGCATCTTCCAGGAAGTGGCCCGTTACATCGAACTTCCTGCAGTGAAGGCAGTTCTCCCCGAGGTGCTTCCTCTCAATCCTGATAATGACAAGATGATTTGGGAGTCTACCGATACTTCCATCGTAGAAGTGGATAGCCAGGGTAGATTGTATCCCGTCGGTACAGGTACTGCAAAGGTGCGTGTAACAGTGGACGGGGAGTTCGCTGATTTGGAAGTGACTGTTGCAATTCAGGATGATTGGATGGTAAAGGAAGTCTTCATTGATGGCGAGCCTTTTGCAGAGTTTAATGCAGATGAATTGGAATATTATATCAATTTAGATAAGGGTGTTTACACTGTGCCTACAATTACTGCTAATAGCTTTAGCGATGAAGAGGTGATTGTAGAGTCTCCTGCAAGCCTTCCCGGAACAGTAGTGTTCTATGTGAGGGGCTATGAGGATTTGAAATACACCTTAGAGATTGATAATGAGTTTATCGATTATATTGTTGATGAAAACTTTAACCATAAAATTGGAACGCCGATTGAAAGTATCGTAACAGACAGATTTAATTGGTTTGTCAACGGACTTACCATTGCGTATAGAGATAGCTGGAAGGTAGTTCCTAAGAACTGGGTAAGACCTGACTATGAAGGCTATGGATGTATGGTATTCCCATACAAGCACATCAAAAATGTGCAGGGTGACTGCTATTTGACATTTTCTGAAAAAGATACGCAGTTGGTGGGAGAGCAAGCTGACGATATGCTTATGGTATTTGAAATGGATCTTGCCGTGAAGAATATCCAGGGCAAAAAGAAGGGCTTCCAGCTATGGTTTATGGAGAGATTCGGTACCTTCTACCATGCGGCTGCACACTTCATTATCAATGAAGAAGGTATTGCACGAGAGATCAGTTCTACCTCTGTGCACAAACCCAGCAAACGCCAGATGGTAGACAGCGAGTTTATCAATTTCAGAATTGTAATCGACAAGAAGAACAGGACCTTTGATTACTTCTTCAATGGAGATTTGTTACAGAAAGATATTCCGTTCTTCCATGGAGAAAATGTACCCAATATTTATGCAATGTACATTGGTATTCCTATAGAAGAAGAGGACAGCAAGGCTGAGTTGTTTATGGACAACCTGAAGGTATATCAGTTGACTCATACAGCATATGAGGAAATGATGCCACAGGAGGAACTGCCCCCGCCCACACCCAAACCCGAGTGGCTAACCAATCCTATCGATATCAATTTCGATAATTTCAGAGTTGGAACTACCATTCAGGAGACAAGTAAGGACCCCTATACCGGACACATCGGAGAGGGTATGTATTACGGATATGCCAAGGTAGTGGAGAAATCTGTGATAGATACCACAGCTACGGATACCGACAAGTGTATGGAAATTAAATATAAGTCCAATTTCGATTGGGACGGAAGTTTCCGATATATATTGGATGAAGCTGTATGGCAGAAATTGGGCGAAGGTGCTGATGACAACAATCTGGTAGTGGAAATGGATGTGGCCATCGGCGGTGCTGATGACAAGCCCAAAGGCTATAGTATTTCCCTGGCAGAGCCTTTGTCTGCAGGATATCACTCTGTGGCGAGAATCAAACTGGCGGAAAATGCTATTGGCCGTATGGTGGATTCTTCCGATCGGATGGTAGACCCCACCTTGCGTACTGCCATCGAAAAGGGTGTATTTAACAATATTAAGATTGTAATCAATAAAAAGACAAAGAGTTTCAGTTATTACGTGGATGGCGTCATGATTGAAAAGGACGTACCTGCGATGTATACCAATCCTGAAAATATAGGTATGATATGGATTGCAGTTTACAAAGAAGGTGTAGGCGAGTACGATAGCAAGCTTTACATTGATAATGTGAAGATGTATGTGGAAGAAAAGGGAGAAGTACCTACCCCCAGACCCACCCATGTACCGGTGCCTACTATGACACCTGCACCCACTGCGACACCTCTTCCTTATCCAATCGATGAGAATTATGATGGCTACACATTGGGCACCAACTTTGGAACCCAGGTATCAAAAGCACACTACAAGGTGCATGTGCCTGAAACCGCTTATCTGGTGAACAGTAAAGTGGTAGAGAAGAGCGTGGTGGACGAGGCTGCAGCTCCTACAGATTACTGTTTCGAATTTACTTATAACACTGCATACGACACCAATTTCAGTATTGACCTAAATGCGGAATATGCGTATGCTCTGGGCGATAAGGCCTTTGGAAGCCGCTATGTAGTGACAGAAATGGACATTGCCATCAAGGGGGATGATGCCAAGACAAAGCCCTATGAAATTTGGTTCAGTGAACGTCTCGGCACAGGATATCGTTCTGTTGCCAGATTTAAACTGATGAACAACCGCTTCGGACGAATCGTGACCGGAAGCAGCGGAGCGTTGGTAAATCCCATTTATCAGCCTGCTTACGAAAAAGGCACCTTCGCAAACCTGAAGGTGGTTGTAGATAAGCAGACCAAGAAGGTATCCTATTTCTGGAACGGTGCGTTGATAGAGAGCAATGTAAATGCTTTGTACGGCGATACACCGAACTTCGGTAGAATTGTATTTGTAGCAACGAAGGAAGCAAATCTGGATTCTAATTTGAAACTTTATGTGGATAATTTGAAGATGTATGAGGCTGACGAGATGCCCACCGCACCTACTATGGCGCCTCCTACGCCTGCACCCACACTGGATCCTAACGCGCCTACTCCCACCCCGGGACCTACGGAAAATCCTTATGTGGCGGAGATTACCTTTGACGGATTTGCAGATGGAAGCCATGCGAGACTTTTGTCCGGTGATACCTGGTCCGGAACTTTGGATTGTGGCGGATATTTGAGCTACGGCAAGATTGTGCCTAGGTCCACGGTGGATGGTACCGCAGCTGCGACAGATAAAGTATTTGAGTTTACTCCTGTCACAAACATCAATGTGGCAAATAACAGCGATACTACCGTGCGTGATTTGAACTTTAGATTCACTTTGCGCGAGGATATGAGATACTCTTTGGGTAGCCAAGTGACAGAAGACAGATATGTGATGGTAGACATGGATATGGCCATCTTCGGCGAAGATACCAAGACAAGAGGCTTTGGCGTTTATATGGGACCCGGCGGCAATCTGTCTATCGGACAGTTCAGACTGTTCAACGACAAGATTGGTCGTGTACACACCGGTAGTAACGGTGGCTATAGTGTGACCGCACCCTACACAGCCGGTGAGTTCGGACATCTGACATTTGTTCTCGACAGACAGACCAGAAAGTTTGGATATCTGTGGAATGGACAGTTAGTAGAGTCTTCTGTTGATACACTATATACAGACGGACCTTTGCAGTTTGCACAGATTCACTTCTATATTTATGGTGAATCCGGACTGACGGAAGATATTGACACGAAATTTTATGTGGACAACATAATGATTTCCGCATGGGATGAGAATCCTTTGGATAGTATTCCTGTTGCAACCGCAGCGCCTACCCAGGCGCCTGCGGCAACCACGGAGCCCACGCAGGCACCGGCAACTCCTGCACCCAGCAATGCACCTACAGCTGAGCCTACAGCGGAACCCACCGAGGCCCCTGCTGCAAATAATGTGGTCATTGAGGAAGATTTCAATAGACTTGACCGTATCTGGGATGCATTCGGAACTTACTGGGGATTAAAGTGGGGATTAAGCATTCATCACAACAGATTGGAGTTGGCTACGAAGGCAGATGGCGTAGATAAGTGGATGAGGTTTATTCCCATCAAATCCAATGAATCTGATGTGTATTCCTTGCCTCTTTATATGAATATCAATTCGGAAAAACAGTATGCATTGGGTAGTGAGGCAGATGTTACTACAGATCCTTATCTGGTAGTAGAGATGGATGTGGCACTGGATGGCGCAGATGCCGAAAAGGGCCAGTTGATTATCCGTATGGGTGGTAGTGGATATTTTGCCGTAACCAATTTTGTGCTGAAGGGTGATAGATTGGCCCGTCATATTGACTCTACTCTGGTGACAGGCTTGAATCCTGAAGGGAAGAATGCATATACTCCCGGTACGGTTGGCCATTTAAAATATGTATTGAACAGAAGCACTAAGAAGTATAGTTACTATTGGAATGGTGTTTTGGTAGAAGAAAATGTCAATGCACAGTTTGGAGGCGATACCGAGACTCCTGCGTTAAAGTATATCTATTTTGAAGCTACACCGATTACATTAGGCGAAGGTCAGACAGATGCAGATGTGTCTTTGTATGTGGACAATGTAAAGTTGTATACCGCCACTGACGACCAATTGGCTGAGGAGGAACCGGCACCTACCACAGAACCCACACCTGCAGCGACCGCAGAGCCCACCGTGGCACCTACAGCAGAGCCTACCCCTGCACCTACCCAGAAGCCGTTAGCAGCAGATATCGTATTCGATAATTTCGAACTCGGTCATGCATATATCAGATCCCTGTCCGGTAATTACTGGACAGGTGGTCTGGATTGTGGCGGCTGGATAGCAAACGGCAAAGTGGTATCCAAGAAAGATACTATTGATCCCAATGCTGCAGCATCCGATTATTGCTATGAGTTTACCCCTGATGCGTCACAGACTTTGAATTTCAGATTCACACTGAATAGTGACAGATTATATTCTGTTGGAGGTACTGTAGATGTTGAAAAGTATGTTGTAGTAGAGATGGATATGGGAATCAAGGGCGAAGATGCCAAGGAAGGGGGCTACGGAGTCTTTATGGCTCCCGGCTCTGGCAACACGAACCTATCTATAGCAGAGTTGCGATTGTTCGATGATAGACTCGGACGTATTCATACGGGAAGCAGTGGTGGTTCCTGGAAGAGGGCTGACTACACTAAGGGAGAAATGGTACACCTGAAATGGGTGCTTGACAGAGAAGCCAAGACCTACTCATACTTCTTGGATGGACAGTTGGTAGAGTCCGATGTGGCAGATCTTTATGGCCTTGCAGCGAATTTTGGACAGGTACATATTCGTGTGTATGCTGATGCGCCTTTGGAAGGCAAGGAAACATTAGATTCTAAGTTCTATGTAGACAACATTAAGATTTATGCAGTGGATGAGAACCCTGTTTCGTTGTAAATAGTATTTGTAAAAACAAAAAATAGCGCTAAGAATACATGGTATTCTTAGCGCTGTTTTTTGTATCCATTATCGAATATTGTAAGTAGACCTCAACCGAATATTCTTCGGTGTTCCCTGTAAAATCTTCACGGTTTTACTTCCTGCATTCATATCGAAGAAGTTATCACTTAAGATGAAATCGGAGTCGGGAGAATCAATCTCTACGAATTTTGCATAAGCATCTGCGTAGACTGTGATTTCGTCGCCCTTGACTTCACAACGCAAGTTGGGATCCTGGAAGTTGAAGTATTTGGGAGCGGTAAATAATACAGTTCCTTCGGATACAACTTCGCTATCTACCAGCAATTCGAAACTGAAGTAGGTATTGTCCACATCGGTCTTTTGGAAGTCCATTTCGTCCAGCCATAGAGGGGATAGAGCGGGTACCTGTACTGTCATTTCACCCTGTTTCAGAACGGCACCGGTGCGGTCTCTCAGAGCCCATTTAGCCACGCCGTTTACTTCTTCCAAGGTATCGTTGGTAATGCAAAGTTTCGCCTTTGTAGCGTAGTCAGGATAGCCTTCCTCCAGTGTGATGACGGGGCGTGTGGTGGTTTCGCCGGTTTCCATACAACTGATTAGTACCGGGTTGAAGAAACGCTTTGCCACATATTGAAGTGCTTTGTATCTGCCATAGTAATCGATACTTGCCCAGGACGCTACCGGCCAAATGTCGTTTAACTGCCAGTAGAGGGCGCCCATACATCTGCCGCGATGACGGCGCAAATGCTCCACGCCATAGCGGATGGCCTCTGCCTGTAGCAACTGGGAAGCATACAGCAAAGTACCAAATTCTGCAGGGTAGCGGAAGGTCTGTGACAGGTAGCTTAAGATTTTACCATTGGCACTACCGCTTCTCTGGTGCATTTCCATCACGCGGCTGAAAATATTGCGGTCTTCCGGTAAAGTAAAGGCATTGACGGTCTTCTCGCAAGGGAAGGACTGGAAGCCAAACTCACTTAAGTAACGGAAATATTTGTTGCGGTACTCGGAGAAGGGCTTGTTGCCATGCCATACCGACCAATAGTGGGTATCACCGTAGTTTTCGTTGCTGGGTTGTACAAAGTGTCCGCAGGTGATGGGGGAAGTGGAAATATAAGGAATCTCAGGGCACAATTCCTTCACCAAATCAGGAATCATTCCTTCGAACACATCCAGGTACATCTCTAAGAATACGGGGTCGTCCTTGGTTTCAGGGAAGCAGTCTTCCAATTCGTTATTACCGCAGAGCAAAGCTAAGGATGCGTGATGACGCATACGCTTGATGTTGTCGATGCATTCTGCTTTGATATTTTCCATAAAGGCATCGTCCACCCAATAGAGGGTGCAGGCAAACATCATATCCTGGAAGATAATCAGACCCATTTCGTCGCAGTAATCAAAGAAGTAATCATCGGGATAATAGCCGCCGCCCCATACGCGGATGGCGTTGAAATGGCTGTCCACACATTGTTGCAATAGCCACTTGGTACGTTCCGGCGTAATACGGGAGAATACATTGTCCTCGGGAATATAGTCAGCACCCATGGCAAAGAAACGCACCCCGTTGACTTCGTGGCAGAAGCTTTCGCCGTAGCGGTCTTTTTCTCTAATCAGTTTCAAGGTTCTCAAACCGATTCTTTTCTCGCATACATCTGCCACATTACCGTCTTTTATCACCTGTGCCTGTAAGGTGTACAAGGGCTGGTCGCCCAGACCATTGGGCCACCAAAGTTTTGGATTTTCAATTTCGCTTTCCACGTTGCAAGGCAATGTAAATGCGCTGCCGTCGGGTGCAGTCACTTGGACTCTTACCTCGGCGGGGGAATCCGTTTCCACATAAGGAGTGATAAACACGTGGCCGTTTTCGTGACGCTGTAAAATACGGAAATCCGTAATTCTGGCGCTATCTAATATGTAAAGTTCAATATTTCGCCAAATGCCCGCATCCGGAAGGCGGGGTCCCCAGTCCCAACCGAGCATACAGTGTGCTTTGCGGATATGGGAGAGACCAATCAGGGAAGTGGTGCCTGTGGGCACATAATGTTCCGCTTCCTTGGCTTTGATATAGGGGTTGATGGGGTGGCATACCACCTTGATTTCGTTATCGCCCTCCACCAAAAGTTCGGTCACATTGAACTCGTAGGTGCGGTGCATATTGTCGGTGTATGCCACATGTGTGCCGTTGATATAGATATCGCAAAGGGTATCCAGTCCGTCACAATGCAGGATAACCTTGTCCTGTGTGGACCCCCACTGAAAGGTTCTGGTAAAGGTAAACTCATTTTCCATCAACTTCAGTGCATCTAATTCATTTTGACGGAAAAAGGGATCTTCCATCAGTTCCTTGTCCAAAAGGAAGGAATACACAGAACCGGGGATGGTTCCTTCGCAGTCAAAACCGGCTCCGGTCATGCGCCAAAGGCCGTTTAAACTTATTTTCTTCATTGCAAACTCCTTTCCCGGTCAGGGCAGTAAAGCCGAAGACCTGTAGATTTATTTGATATTTATATTTTATTATGATAGAATCGTAGAAAACAATGGAATTATCGATTGTGTTTTTGTAGTTTCTTACTATCCGCAGGTTTCGGAGGAATGTTATGCAGATATTTAATTGCGGGTCTGACTTTCCGCATAATCCGGGAGAATACTGTACTCCCATTGTCAGGGATTGTTATTTTATCAGTTGCTTTTCTACGCCCTTTTTATATGAGGTAGAAGGAGAAATGATTGGCGGTAACGCGGGGGATATTTTGATTATGCCTCCGGGGACGTTAATCTATCATGGGCCAAGAGAAAGAACGGAATGTTTTGTCAATGACTGGATTTATATAGATGGAGAGGATTTTCGTAGCCTGCTGGAAAAGTATCCTCTCCCCTTGGGGCGGGCTTTTCATGTGGGGGATGTTTTGCTTTTAAAAAAATGTATCGCCAGGATAGAGGAAGAACAACTCTTGAAGCGCCCCGGCTTCGAAGAATTGACAAATGCCATGATGACGGAAACTTTGATTTCGCTTCATCGACGATTCCGGCAGCAGAGGGATTTGGACTCACCCAAAATGCGGATTGGGGTAGCGCGGGAGGCTTTTTTACGGCAACCGGAAAAGGATTGGTCCCTGCAGGAAATGGCAGATGTGGCAAAGTATTCTGTCAGCCGGTTTTGTGCATTATATTATCAGGAGCATGGCTGCTCTCCCAAGGCAGATTTATTGGAGCATCGGTTGGAATTGGCCAAGCAAATGCTGATTTATAATGACTGTACAATCACGGAGGTGTCTGAGCGTTGTGGATTTAAGTCCATATATTATTTTTCGAAATATTTTAAAGAAAAAGAAGGATGCACCCCCAGCGAGTACAGAAAATATATTAAAGTAGAGCATTGAGAAAAATGAAAAATAAGGTTTAACAACACAGATTTCATAAAAAAAGCAAAAAATGAGTTGTTAAATATAGATTAATAGGATATACTTGTGATGAAAAGAGGTGAAAAGTATGAAACTGTTTCGTAGAGAACAATATCTTTCAAAGATCAGAGGGTTTTACCATGATACTGATATAATTAAAGTAATTACCGGTGTTAGAAGATGCGGTAAATCAAGTCTTATGGAGATGATAAAAGATGAACTTATAGCATCCGGTGTCAGTGAAGAATGTATTATATATATTGACCTAGATTCACGAAAATATAGAAAAATTAAAACGGATGACGACTTTGAAAAGATAGTAGATGAGTTATCATCTACAAAGGAAACGAAATACTTATTTGTTGATGAAATACAAAACATCAAAAATTTTGAGGAAATTATCAATGCGTTCAGAAATGACGGAGATTATTCCATTTTCATTACCGGATCAAATTCATATTTGCTAAGTGGCGAACTGGCCACAAAGCTTACGGGAAGATATGTTGAGTTTGAACTTTTTACCCTCAATTTCAATGAATATCTTGCGATGAAAGATTTTTATCAAAAACCAATAAATGAAAATCTAAATATCGAGTTAGATATATTTTTAAGAGAAGGTGGATTTCCGCGTACAGTTAGATTTGATACTGCTGAGGAAAAACAGACATATGCAAAATCCGTAATAGAGGAAATCTTTGAAAAGGATATCAAGAAAAGAGTTAAAATTCGTAATGTGGAGGTTTTTGAAGCGGTTAGAGGTTTTATTATAAATAACTACGGCGCTACTATGAGCATACAAAGTCTTCAGCAGTCGTTAGAGAAGAACGGGTTGTCTGTACAGCGTGCCACACTGAAAAGATACATTGATGCACTGGTTGGTGCCAAAATTCTTTACAAATGTGACAGATTCGATATG
>CAJGCP010000034.1 GCA_904501885.1 uncultured Acetatifactor sp.
GGAAAATGTAAAAGCCAATCTTCGTGGACAGTTGAATAGCATTACCGTAGAAAATGAGGATGGATCCAGAGAGAATCTTGGAGAAAAATTTGGAAAAAATCATGAGTTTTCAGGAAAAGAAAAGGATTAGACAAGAAGCGTTGGCCAAGCGGGATCAAATTGGTTGGCTTCTTAGGAAGAAGGCGGAATATCAGCTGGTGAGGAAAGTCGTTACATCGGAGGCCTTTCGAAGCGCAGAGAGTATCCTGTTATTTGCCGGTTGCGGCAGTGAAATTCCCACTAAAAGACTTATGAGCCTTGCACTGCGTCGCGGCAAAAAGTTGTTTTTGCCAAGAGTTACGGATCCTTCTGATTCGCAAATGTCTTTCTTTTGTGTATCTGATTTAAAAGAACTACAACCCGGGTATCAGGGGATTTTAGAGCCCACAGCGGAGGAATTGTTTGATGATTCTACAGCGGGAGAAGAAGTTTTAGTGTTTGTGCCCGGCGTGGCATTTGATGTGTCAGGAAGAAGGATTGGTTACGGAAAGGGATTTTATGATAAATTCCTGGATACGTATTCTCATCTACAGGATAAAACAATTGGATTGGGGTATCAATGTCAGATAGTGCCAAGGATTCCGGCTGAGGAACATGATATTCCTGTGAAAGAACTTTGGGTGTTTTAGAGGTAAGAAATATGAATTTGTTGAATGAAATGGGCAAGAAAGCTTGTACGGCCAAATACCATTTGCAGAATTTATCTACTGAGAAAAAGAATGAAGTGCTGAAAAATGTGGCCCGGGGACTTGTTTCCAATGCCCAAAGAATTTTGCACGCCAATGAAAAAGATATGGAAAACGGACGTAAGAACGGTATGTCCGCCGGGATGTTGGATCGTCTTTGTCTGAACTTCCAGAGGATAGAAGCCATGGCAGATGGTCTTTTACAGGTGGCTCAGTTGCCGGATTGTATTGGCGAAGTGATGGAAACATCCGCCAGACCCAATGGGTTGGAGATTGTCAAAGTCAGAGTTCCCATGGGTGTTATTGGAATTATTTACGAGGCAAGACCGAATGTCACTGTGGATGCTTTTGGATTATGTTTTAAGACTTCCAATGCTGTGATCCTAAAAGGCGGAAGTGACGCCTTGTATTCTAATATCGAGATTGTGGCAGTGATTAGAGAAGTTTTGGAACATTGTCAGATTTCCCCGGATGCCATTCAATTGATTGAAGATACCAATCGGGCTACAACCGTGGAGTTTATGCGATTAAAAGAATATGTGGATTTACTCATTCCCCGAGGAAGCGCAAGGTTAATTCAGAGTGTTGTAGAAAACAGCACCATTCCTGTCATTGAAACAGGCACCGGCAATTGCCATATTTATGTGGATAAGGATGCAGACCTATGTATGGCGGCACAGATTGTCTATAATGCCAAAACCCAGCGCATCGGTGTCTGCAATGCCTGTGAGTCCTTGGTGGTACACGAAGAAGTACGGGAGGCATTTTTGCCGGCCTTGGAGGCGGTTTTAGCCGAGAAAAAAGTAGAACTCCGTGGAGATGACAGAGCAGGGGAAGTATTGACAAATTGGATTCCCGCCACAGAAGAAGACTATGCCACAGAATATTTAGACTACATTTTGTCAATTAAGACGGTAGACTCCCTGGAGGAAGCCATTGCCCATATCAATCATAACAATACCATGCATTCGGATTGTATTGTGACAGAGAATATGCAGACCGCAGAAGAGTTTCTAAATCAGGTGGATTCTGCTTGCGTATATTGGAATGCTTCTACCAGATTTACGGATGGTTTCGAATTTGGTTTTGGCGCAGAAATCGGCATCAGTACCCAGAAATTGCACGCAAGAGGTCCTATGGGCCTGAAAGAGCTGACCTCATATAAATATAAAATTTACGGAAATGGACAAGTAAGAAAATGAGCACCATGCGAGGCATTGATACGCCGTTAAAACAGCGTAGAAGACAAGTTTTTAAAGAGGTTGCCCGTCTGGCATATACCTCTGAAAATTTAAAAGATGATATGGAAGCCCTTCCTTATAAAATCGTAGACTATGATGTTCCCAGATATTGGGAAAATGTGTATCGGGACAGAGCAATCGTCAGAGAGCAGATTCGCCTTGCCATGGGTATGAGTCTGAGAGTTGAAAACAGAGACCATCCCGGACATCTGACAGAGGGGCTTGAGGAGAGTAATATCGATGAAAAATATTATGAACCTCCTTTGATGCAGGTAATTCCGTCTGCCTGCAATGCATGTCCTGAGAATATTTATGAAATCACAGATTCTTGTATGGGTTGTGTGGCCCATCCCTGTCAGAGCGTTTGCCCTAGAAATGCGATTCGTATGGTAAATGGCAAATCAGTGATTGACCAGGATAAATGTATCCAATGCGGCAAATGCAAACAGGTTTGCCCCTATGATGCCATTTGTAATAAAAAGAGACCTTGTATGTATGCTTGTGGTGTCAATGCCATCAAATCTGATAAATCCGGAAGAGCATGCATTGATTCTGAGCAGTGTGTGTCCTGCGGAATGTGTATGGTGAGTTGTCCCTTCGGCGCCATCGCTGATAAATCCCAGATTTTCCAGTTGATACGCGCGATGCAGTCAGGGAGAGAAATCATTGCCCAGGTGGCACCGGCATTTGTTGGTCAATTTGGCCCTAAAGTGTCACCGGAAATGTTTAAGACGGCACTGAAGGAACTGGGATTTTCCCAAGTCTATGAGACGGCCATCGGGGCAGATTTAGGGCTGGTTGCAGAAGCGGAGCATTATGTGAATGAAGTTGCCACCGGGAAACAGGAATTTGCCTTGACTTCATGTTGCCCCTCCTGGTCTGTGATGGCGAAAAGTTTATTCCCTGAGACCATTGATAAAATCAGCAATGAATTAACGCCTATGGTTGCCACTGCCCGTATGATTAAACAGGAACATCCCCACGCCCAGGTGGTATTTATTGGACCCTGTGCATCTAAGAAACTGGAAGCAAGTCGCAAATCCGTCCGGTCCGATGTGGATTTTGTTATCACCTTTGAAGAGTTGGCGGGCATGTTTGAAGCCAAGGGGATTCTGGTGGAAGAACTACAGGCACTGGATACCATAGAAGATGCTTCATCCGCAGGGCGTGGATATGGCGTTGCCGGTGGTGTCGCCGGGGCCATAGAGAGTTATATTTGCAAGCATTATCCGGAAACAGAAGTGAAGATTGAACATGCGGAAGGGCTTTCCGAATGTAAAAAAATGTTGCTTTTGGCTAAAGCAGGCAAGATGAAAGGGTGTCTCATTGAAGGTATGGCTTGCCCGGGTGGTTGTATCGCCGGGGCCGGAACCAACATTTCTATTCCCCAGGCGAAGCGGGAAGTTGATAAATTCAAGGCTCAGGCGAAAACAGACTTGCCTATGTCGAACCAATAATGAACCCATAGAAAAGAGGAAAAAATATGAAAATCAGAACAAGATATGCGCCCAGCCCTACAGGAAGAATGCATGTTGGGAACTTACGATCTGCCCTGTATGAATTTTTGATTGCCAAGCATGACGGCGGAGATTTCATGCTTCGTATTGAAGATACAGACCAGGAACGATTTGTAGAAGGTGCCACAGAAATTATTTATCGTACCATGGAGAAGACAGGACTGATTCACGATGAAGGTCCTGATAAGGATGGCGGATATGGTCCTTATGTACAGAGCGAGAGAATGAAGACCGGCATTTATATGAAATATGCCAAGGAATTGATTGAAAAGGGAGAGGCATACTATTGTTTCTGTGATAAAGAAAGACTTGCCACGCTGAAGACAGAAGTGGTGGAAGGTAAGGAAATCACAGTATATGATAAGCATTGTCTTCATTTGAGTCCCGAAGAAGTGCAGGCAAACCTTGCGGCCGGCATTCCTTTTGTTATCCGTCAGAATAACCCTGCGGAAGGTACTACTACCTTTCATGATGAATTATACGGCGATATTACTGTAGAAAATGCAGAATTAGATGACATGATTTTGATTAAATCTGATGGTTATCCTACCTATAATTTTGCCAATGTAGTAGACGATCATACCATGAACATTACCCATGTGGTGCGAGGAAATGAATATCTTTCTTCTTCCCCGAAATATGTGCGCTTGTATGAAGCGTTTGGTTGGGATGTTCCGGTGTATGTGCATTTGCCTTTGATTACCGACGAGAATCATAAAAAATTGTCTAAGAGAAGCGGACATTCTTCTTTTGAAGATCTTTTGGAACAAGGATTTGTTACAGAAGCCATTGTGAACTATATTGCACTTTTGGGTTGGAGTCCAGAAGATAACTGTGAGATTTTCACTTTAGATGAACTGATTGAAAAGTTTGATTATCATCGTATCAGTAAATCCCCTGCAGTTTTCGATATGGTAAAACTTCGCTGGATGAATGGTGAATATATCAAAGCAATGGATTTTGACACCTTCTATGAGATGGCAGAGCCCTTTATCAAAAATGTCATTACGAAGGAGTTGGATCTGAAGAAAATTGCAGCGATGGTAAAGACCAGAATCGAAGTACTGCCTGATATTGCGGAGCATATTGATTTCTTCCAGGAACTTCCTGAGTACAACGTGGAAATGTACACACATAAGAAAATGAAAACTACCACTGAAACCTCGTTGTCTGTATTGAAAGAGGTATTGCCTTTGCTGGAAGCCCAGGAGGATTACGGCAATGATGCGCTATATCAGATGTTGCTTGCGTATATTCAAGAGAAAGAATATAAGAATGGCTATGTGATGTGGCCTATTCGAACTGCAGCCAGCGGTAAGCAAATGACACCTGCCGGTGCCACGGAAATTTTGGAAGTGTTAGGAAAAGAAGAAACCATTCGAAGAATCAAAATAGGAATTGAGCTGTTAGAGAATGCTTGATTATCGGCAACTTGACAGATATCAGCGAAAAGCTGTGTTGCACGGAGAGGGCCCGTTACTTGTGATAGCGGGCCCGGGCTCCGGCAAAACATTTACTTTGATTCACCGGATTCTTTTCCTTCTTCAAAAGGGCATTTCACCTTCCAATATTCTAATGATTACCTATACAAACGAGGCAGCACAAACCATGCGTGCCCGTTTTCAATCGTTCTGTACACATGATGTGAAGGACCTGTTTATCGGGACGTTCCATTCATTCTTTTATCATATTCTGATACAACACCACCTGATACCAAAGAATTCAATTTTAACAAGTCTTGAAAAACTCAATATCATATTGTCTGTATTGCCATTATTTCTGGATGATTTTTCCGCAGAAAGCCGTAGAAATGAAGTTGCACATTCTTTTCTGCAAGCGATGGAGTATTATAAAAACAGTCTTGATATGGAAGGGGCATGCCTTCGTTTCGACCAAGAATATAGGGATGTGTTTCCTGCAATATTCGACACTTATGAAAAAATGAGATATCAATCAGGGAAAGTGGATTTTGATGATATGCAATATCACTGCTTTGTTTTTTTACGGGACAATCCTAATGAGCGTGAGAGATTACAACATCAATATCCCTATATCCTTGTGGATGAATTTCAAGATATCAATCCTGTGCAATATGAGATTTTGAAATTGCTGTCCGGCAAATTCTGCAATACATTTGTAGTGGGAGATGACGATCAGGCCATCTACGGCTTTCGAGGTGCCGCTCCTGATATTATGACTTCTTTTTTGGAAGATTTTAACGCAAAACAAATCCAGCTTAGATACAATTATCGAAGCGAAAAAGACATTGTCGTAGGGTCGTTACGTTTGATACAGGAAAATCATAACAGAATACCCAAAAAACTACAGGCACAAAAGCAAACCCAAGAAAAAGGTTCGGTGGTCTGTAAACAATTCCTTCATGAAAGCCAACAAAATGCTTATTTGGTGGAACGAATCCAAGAAAAATTAAAGCAGGGACACAGTTGTGCGGTGTTGTTTCGCACCAATCGTCATTTGCAAAAATTTATCAACTTTTATAAAGAGATAAATGATTTATGCTCTTTATTGACTGTGCATGGAGCCAAAGGATTGGAATTTGACACGGTTTTCATTCCAAATTGTAATGAAGGGGTGTTCCCCTATGGATGGGAGAGAAAGACAGAAGAAACAGAAGAGGAACGGCGTATCTTTTATGTGGCAGTGACCAGGGCAAAAAAATGCCTGGAACTTT
The DNA here is from genome assembly GCA_904501885.1 of uncultured Acetatifactor sp. Classification (GTDB taxonomy): domain Bacteria; phylum Bacillota; class Clostridia; order Lachnospirales; family Lachnospiraceae; genus Acetatifactor. The sequence goes on from CAJGCP010000034.1 coordinate 6,176, forward strand.
TGACATTGAAGGGAACGTCAAAAAGTCCCAGGCAAATTTCTAACTATTTAACGGCGTTTATTCCTCAACCAACTCGTCGAATTCACAATTGTCCAGGTACTCATCAAAAGCATCTGCAACAGCTTCATATTCGTCGTCATCGTCGATATAGTCAAGCACCGGTTCTTCGTTGGGGTCGTCGGGGTTTTCACTATATCTGTAAAACCATACCTCGCCATCTTCATTTTCTCCTTGTTCATCCAAAGGAAGAAGAACAATGTAATCTTTATCGCGAACGGGAATGATTGTAATGATTGCACAGTTAACAAATGTACCATCTTCCAATTCTAATTCTACAGTCATTTCTTCATCTTCGTAGTCTTTTCTCATAAATCGGGAAACCTCCTTTTGGCAAATGCCTATATAGTATTATACTTATTCTTCCAGAATTTTGCAAGAGTCTAGCACCCAATCGCCAAATATGGTTTCGCTGTTTTGCTGTAAATCACTTAAATGTAGCGGTACTTCCCCGTATTGCCATATACCATGCCGGCTCGCCATTTCTTCGGTATATTCTTCCAGCAGGTAGATGTTTTCAACCCTAACCGGACCATATTTGTAATGACAAACCAAAGGGACTACACCGGTTTTGGTTTCCTCAATGTAAATATCAGTTTCTGTCACATGGAAGGTAACCCACGCCAAACCTTCTAACATGGTTAACGCCTGTTTTTGTGTGGATACATAGTTACCCAGAGAGTAGTAACAAAGTACTTGGCGTCCGTCCTGAGAAGTGATCCATTCTATAGGCTGTGGAACATGGGGATGGGTTCCGACAATTAAATCTGCACCCGCATCTGCAATCTGTTGGGCAAATTTGGTTTGGTATGCGGATTGTTTGGGCTGATACTCTGTGCCCCAATGAGGTAATACTACGACCACATCCGCAATTTCACGGGCAGCTGCGATTTCTTCTAATACTTGAGGGTTTAGGCTGGTAAAATCCATGGCTCCGGTATCGGGATTCACATTACAAAGCATCTTTAATCGGCCGTGATATTCCTTTGCCAAGGTGCCATGATTATTACTATAGGTGTAATTTAAAAATGCAAAGGTTTTGCCTTCTATTTCTAAGAGTGGAATTTCGGGTCCTAAGATAATCTCTGTATCTGCGGAAAGGTCCTCTTCAATACCGCATATCAAAATATCGGGATAATTTTCTTCCCAAAAGGCAAGACAGTTATTTAGTCCTTCCAACCCTTTGTCTGTGGCGTGGTTGGAGCCGTGCAACACCACATTGAACCCGGCTGCGGCAATGGCATCGCCCACTTCCGTGGGAGAGTTAAAAGCGGGATAACCGGAAAATCCCAAGTGATTTCCGCCTAAAATAGTCTCTTGATTAATCACATTTATTTCTGCTAAATCTAAGAAGGGTCTGATATTTTCAAATAAAAAACTATAATCGTAGGTGCCGTCTTCTTCCCGGCCTGTATTGATAACACCTAAATGCATCAAATTATCGCCCAGCGCAAGCAGGTTAATATCGTACTCCATAAAAGGTGTGGGCGTAGGCTCCGCTGTGGGCATCGGCGTGGGGGTGGGACTTTCCGTAGGAACTGCCCAAAAAGGAGAAAAGGTTCCCTGGCTGGCGGTATGGGTAAATAGCACAGTGGCAGCCATAACGACTCCCAACAGAGTAATCATCAGGGTAAGAAGTAAGGATTTCTTTTTCATAGAGGGTTCCTTTCCGACAGGTCATTTGTATCAAGATTTATTATGATTTTTTGGAATGTTGTCTTGTAATTTTTTATGTATTCATTATAATAAAATTAAGGAAATTCGTAAAGAGGTTGAATAGAAAATGCTTCGAAATGCTTGGCTTCATTTTAAAACAATTACATACCATAAAATTTTAGTTGCACAGGGATGCTTTCGTATTGGACTATATTGGCAGGGACTGATCCATGATCTTTCCAAATACAGCCCTGTAGAATTTATGGTTGGGGTGAAATACTTTCAGGGAATGCGCAGTCCCAATGCTGCCCAGAGAGATGATATCGGATTTTCGCCTGCTTGGTTACATCATAAAGGGCGAAATAAGCATCACTATGAATATTGGATTGATTATAAACGGGGAGATGTGGTTACCTGCCCCATGCCCAAACGGTATTTGGCGGAGATGCTGATGGATAGAATTGCCGCATGCAAGGTATATCGGGGCAAAAACTATACAGATGCCAGTCCCATTGATTATTATAGGAACAGCACCAATGACAGTACACTGATGCATGAAACTACAAAAGAAGTATTAGAAACGTATCTTGAGATGTTGGCAGAAAAAGGGGAAAAGGAAACTTTTAAAATTATCAAAAAAGAGTTGGTGAAACATAATTCATAAAACGAGAATGGAACATTTACAACCGGGTGGCATATAGTAAATCAAAGAGAATTAAGGAGTAAGGTATGAACTATATCTGGCTTCTGTTATTGTTGGGGAATTGTTGCTGTGGGAATCAGTATGGCAATCAGTGTAATCAAGTTTGCCATGATCATAATCACCACAACTGTCATCACCACTCACATGCCTGCGATAATAATTTAATTCAACCCCGTCAGCCGATTTTTTTTGAAAACAATAATCGCTGCAACGAGGTGGATGAATGTAAATTGACCCCACCTGCATGGCAGGAACATACTTCAGGTTGTAATTGTAATTAATTACAGTGATAAAAAGGCCATCCCTATGAAGGTTGATGGTCTTTTTTTTACAAAAATATTGCAAAAATGACATAGATATGTTTTATAATTATCATACATATGATTTCCCGGAGGTATGCCCATGGAACGCAAGAAAATTATTGAATTTCGTAATATCACAAAAAGCTTTGACAAACAGATTACACTGAAGGGTGTGAATCTTGATATTTATGAAAATGAATTTGTTACTCTCTTAGGTCCCAGCGGATGCGGAAAAACCACTTTGCTACGTATTTTAGGCGGTTTTTTAAAAGCAGACGAAGGGAGCGTTATTTTTGACGGGCAGGAAATCAGCGACAAACCGCCCTATGAACGTGAATTAAATACTGTCTTTCAAAAATATGCTTTGTTTCCTCATCTGAGTGTATATGAAAATATTGCCTTTGGTTTAAAGATTAAGAAACTCAGTAAGGACGTCATCGACCAGAAGGTGATGAAGATGCTGAAGCTGATTAGTATGGAAGGATTTGAAAATAAAAATATTACCTTGCTTTCCGGCGGTCAGCAGCAGCGTGTTGCAATTGCCAGAGCCTTGGTAAATGAACCGAAAGTGTTATTGTTGGACGAGCCTTTGGCAGCATTGGATTTGAAACTGCGCAAGGAAATGCAGTATGAGTTGAAGAGAATTCAGCAGGAAGTCGGCATTACCTTTATTTTTGTTACCCATGATCAGGAAGAAGCATTGACTATGTCTGATAAAATTGTTGTAATGAATAAAGGCGAAATTCAACAGATTGGTACACCGGAAGAGATTTACAATGAGCCTGCAAATACTTATGTTGCGAATTTTATTGGGGAAAGCAATATTTTGCCCGGCATTATGCTGGATGATTATAAAGTCCGTTTTGACGACAAGGTATTTGAATGTGTCGACTATGGCTTCAAAGAAAATGAACCTGTGGATGTGGTAATCCGTCCGGAGGATATTGATATTGTGCCTGTGGAACAGGGCAAGATGACAGGGGAAGTGTTAAGTGTCTTGTTTAAGGGTGTACATTATGAGATTATCGTTGAAACCGTGCCCGGAACCAAAGTTACAGTCAATATGAACGTGATTCGCAGTTTGGAAGAAACTTCTGCAGACGGCACAGAAAAAATTAATGCCAATAATTTCTATGTGGACGTGGAAGATGTTGGGGCGTTGGATGAGAAAGAAATCATTGCCCGTTCCAATGCCATGGCATGGGATACAGAGACCGATGAATACATATCCATTGCTAATATTGAATGTGAAGTATTGCCTGAAATCGGACAATATCCTGTAAAATTTTCCACTCCTAAGGGAACCACGGTGGAACGCATTATTTCTGTAGTCAACCAGCCTTTTGTAAAGAACGAGAAGGCGGGAGAAGGTATTATGGCATTTAACTTTGTAAAAAGTGTAGATGAGATTTTAGAGTCTCAGACTCTGGATACCGACATTAAGACCTGGGCCAATGCACAGGGTTGGAAATTAAGCGATGAAAATCAAAGTGTAGATATCAGTGTGGATTATGATTTTGACCCGGAAAAAATCAAAGAAGGAAAAGTGTACAAAATTACATTTTGGACCACAGGACGTGAATTTAAGATTCACACCACAGATTTTACAGAAGTTGGCAAAGAAGTAGGGCTTAATTTTTTCCCTGAAGATATTCATGTTATGTCAAGAAAGGCGTACTAAATGAAAAAGTTTTCGAATTTAGCAATTCCATATATTGCATGGGCGGCAATGATGCTGATTTTCCCGATGTTATTGATTGCAATGTATTCGTTTACCGAGCAGGGGAACAGTATTGTCTCTTTTTCTTTTACGTTGGATCATTATAAAAAGTTTTTTACGGACCCTGATTTTTTGATCGTGCTTTGGCGTTCTCTATGGATTGCTTTAAAAACAACTTTAATTTGTTTGTTGTTAGGTTATCCTTTGGCGTATTTTATTGCAAAAAGTGAAGAGAAAGTACAAAATACCCTTGTTTTGATGGTTACGATTCCGATGTGGATTAATATGTTGGTCCGTACCTACGCTTGGATTGGACTTCTCAGTCCCGATGGGCTTTTCTCGATGATTCTCGGTTTTTGGGGTTTAGGAGAAGTGGATATCCTTTATACGGAGGCCTCTGTCTTAATTGGTATGATTTACAATTTTCTGCCTTTTATGATACTGCAGATTAATACTTCCTTATGCAAAATGGATAATTCTTTGTTGGAAGCAAGTGCTGATTTGGGTGGAAATCAGGTACAGACTTTTGTTCGTGTGATTTTGCCTCTTTCTGTTCCGGGGATTATCAATGGTATTACTTTGGTGTTTTTGCCTGCGGTGAGTTCCTTTTTTATCCCTAAACTCTTGGGAGGCGGACAGTACTTCCTGATTGGTAATCTGATTGAGAATCAGTTTATTACAGTGGGAGAGTGGAATTTTGGTAGCGCCATATCTATGATTATGGCGATCATTATGATGCTCTTGATGATGGCGGTTCGAAATGTAGAATTGAAGAACGAAGGTGGAAAGGGGAAGAAGGTAACAAATGAAGAAGGATAAACGCATCTTCGGGAAAATATTGATGACATTATTGATCATATTTTTCTATCTTCCAATTGTATATATGATTGTATTTTCCTTCAATGAAGGGAAATCTTTGACATCATTTACCGGGTTTTCTTTGCGATGGTACGAGCATATGCTGAAATCCCGAGATATGATGAGTGCCTTATATACGACCTTTAGCGTAGCGCTTTTGGCCACCTTGATATCCACTGTTGCGGGTACCATTGCAGCAATTGGTTTGAGTAAATCCAAAAAGATTGTTAGGGATATTATGGAGCAGGTAGACAATTTGCCTATTATGAATCCTGAAATCGTGACAGCTATCGGATTTATGCTTTTGTTTATCACATTTAAGGTGGAGAAGGGATATGTGACAATGTTGCTGGCGCATATTGCTTTTTGTATCCCCTATGTGATTTTATCGGTGATGCCCAAAGTGCGCTCCCTAGATCCGAATTTAGCAGATGCAGCTTTAGATTTGGGAGCAACCCCGTTGCAGGCACTGACCAAAGTGATTGTGCCCCAGATTGCTCCGGGTATTCTTTCCGGTGCATTGATTGCATTTACCATGTCCGTGGATGACTTTATTATTTCTTATTTTGTCACCGGCGGGGGAGTAAAGAACCTAAGTATTATGGTATATACCATGAGCAAGAGAGTGAATCCAAGTATCAATGCAGTATCTACGCTTGTGGTTGTCATTATCACCATTGCTTTGCTTGTCATCAATATAATTCCTTCTGTTCTTGCAAAACGTCAGCAAAGCGAGAAGAAACGCCGTCCTTTATGGGTACCTGCCCTGTGCACTGCCTGTGTGCTTTCCGGTGTGATTGCTTTTGTGATTTTAGGCACAAATAAAGATAGTCAGCAATATCCCTTTTATGGTCAGGAGTTATATCTTTATTTGCCCGGAGAATACATCAATGAAGAAGTGGTAGAATCCTTCGAAGAGGTAACAGGTGCCACCGTCATCATGGAAAATTTTGACTCCAATGAACAGATGTATATTAAGGTTGCAAATGGTGAATCCTTTGACATATTAATCCCCAGTGATTATATGATTGAACGATTGATATCGGAAGGATATCTTCAGGAGCTGGACCATTCCCAATTGACCTGTATGGATGTGCTGGACCCTGCAGTTTTGCATCAGGGATATGATTATGATAATACATACTCCGTACCATATTTTTGGGGAACGGTAGGTATTGTATATGACAAGACGAAGGTGTCTGTGGAAGATTTGGAGACACAAGGATATGCGGTCTTTTTAAATCAAAAATACAAAGGCGATATTTATCTATATGATTCGGAAAGAGACGCATTTATGATGGCGTTGAAGAATCTGGGGTATTCTATGAATACTGAGTCTGAAGAAGAATTGAAGGCGGCATATGAATGGTTAGTCACCTGCGTGCAAACCATGGAGCCGGAGATTGTCACCGATGAAATTATTGATAATATGGCACAGGCAAGAAAGGCTTTAGGGCTGGTGTATTCCGGAGATGCCACATATATTGTCAGTGAAAATGAAAATGTAGGTTTCTATTTGCCTGAGGAAGGCACCAATCGCTGGTATGATTCCATGGTGATACCCCAAAATGCAGAAAATGTGCCCCTTGCATATGCTTTTATGAATTATATATCTACCTATCAGCATGCATATGATAATTCCGCCTATGTGGGATATACATCCCCCAACCTTCAGGCCAAGGAAGACATGTATGCTTCAGGAGGAGATTATGAGGGGATTGAAGCATATATTCCCCGTATGGGCAATTCTAATGACGAGATTTTTCATTTTAACTTAGATACCAAAAAGATCATTGGAAATCTGTGGAGTAAGGTAAAGATTGCAGCCAGCAATGCAGAATAATGTGAAAATGATGTTTTAATTGCTTGGGTTTTGTGCTATATTAAAGATAGTAATGGGCAAGTCGCCAGACTTGGGAAGGAGGCTTTTGTGGCCAAGGAAAAATATGTAGCATATGTGTCTTCTTATACACAGGAAGATAACACAGGTATCCGGATATATGATGTGGATATGAAGAATGGGCGATTCGAAGAAAAGAGACGAATTGAAGTTTCGAATTCTTCCTATGTTACTATTTCAAAGAATAAAAAGTATCTTTATTCCATCACAGATTTGGGTGTTGAAGCATATTTGATTTTGCCCGATGGTGATTTGGAAAAAATTAATCATGCTGACATCAACGGAATGAGAGGTTGCTACCTTTCAACGGATTATACCGACCGCTATCTGTTTGTGGGAAGCTATCACGATGGCAAACTGACTGTTTTGCGCATCCATGAAGATGGTTCTTTGGGTGAAATTACAGACCAGATCGTACACAAAGGACTTGGCAGTATTGCGGAACGTAATTTCAGACCCCATATCACATGTGCCAGAATGACCCATGATAATAAATATTTGCTGGTGGCAGACCAGGGTATGGACCATGTGAATGTATACAGTTTGGACCTTGTTACCGGCAAAGTAAAACTTGTAGATGTGATCCGCAGTGAACTAGAATCTGCGCCCAGACATATCAAGATATCAAAGAATGGCAAATATATCTATATCGTGCATGAGTTTAAATGCTATATTGATGTGTACCGTTATTCAGAGGTGAAACAGCAGCCTTCTTTTGAAAAAATTCAAACCATTGACACCTGCAAAAGGGAGAGAGGTAGTTTGAATGCTGCCAGTGCATTGACCTTTTCTGATGATTATCAGTATTTGTTAAGTTCCAATGCCGGAGATAATTCAGTGGTTATGTATCGGGCAGAGGAAGAAACAGGAATGTTAGAGCAAATGTTCTGTTTACCTATCAGCGGAGAATATCCTAAAGATGTTGCAATTTTCCCCAATAACAAGTTTCTTGTTTCCTTAAACCATGAATCTAATGATATGACATTCTTTCGCGTGGAGCCCGAGAAAAAGACAATTGTATTAAATGGGCCCTTCCTGGATGTTCAGGTTCCCAATTGTATTATTATTCATAAACTATAGTTTATATGGACCAGGTGCATGTGTGTCTGGTCCTTCATATGATTTAAGGAGAGATCAAGATGGCAGGTTCTACATTCGGAACAATTTTCAGAATAACCACATGGGGTGAATCCCATGGAAAGGCACTTGGTGTTGTCATTGACGGTTGCCCTGCAGGTGTGCCTTTGGAGGAAGCAGATATTCAATTGTTTATGGACAGAAGAAAACCCGGGAACAATCCTTTGGCCACTGCAAGAAAAGAGGGGGACAAGGTGGAGATCCTATCCGGTGTGTTTGAGGGGGTTACCACCGGCTGTCCTATTTCCATTGTGGTGAAAAATGAGGATCAACACTCAAAGGATTATTCTGCTTTAGAAAAGGTGTATCGTCCGGGACATGCAGACTATACCTATGATGCAAAATATGGAATCCGGGATTATCGCGGTGGCGGGCGTTCTTCCGGTCGCGAGACCATTGGACGGGTGGCGGCAGGTGCCGTGGCACAAAAGGTTTTGAAAACCTTAGGAGTTGATGTCTATGCATATACAAGATCCATCGGTCCCATTGAAATAGATGAAGAGAATTTTTGCAAAGATGCAATTGCGTCTACTCTGTCTGCTATGCCTGATAAGGAAGCAGACCAAAAGGTATTAGAGTACATGAAGGATTTAAAAGCGCACCAAGATTCCATCGGTGGCGTGATGGAATGTGTGGTGGAAGGACTTCCGGCAGGAATCGGCAATCCGGTTTTTGATAAATTGGATGCAGACCTTTCTAAAGCCATCATGTCCATCGGGGCTGTGAAAGCAGTGGAAATCGGGGATGGTGTATTAGCGTCCAAAGCCAAGGGCAGTGAGAACAATGATTCTTTTGTATTGGACAAAGGCGAAATCGTGAAACAAACTAATCGCGCCGGGGGTATCCTTGGAGGTATGAGCGACGGCAGCCCGATTCGGATTCGGGCACATGTGAAACCTACACCTTCCATTTCCCAAGAGCAGGCAACCGTGCACAAGGAAGAAGGAAACATTGCCATTGTAATCCAGGGCAGGCATGATCCTGTGATTGTGCCCCGTGCAGTGGTGGTCATGGAGTGCATGACAGCTATCACCGTATTGGATGCACTTTTGATTAATATGTCCTCTAAAATCGAGGATATTTATAAATTTTATCAATGAGAGGATACCATATGTTTCGAGTATTAAAACAAGACGGTTTGGCACGCAGAGGGGAGTTTAAAACCGTACATGGTACAATTCAAACGCCTGTATTTATGAATGTCGGTACTGTGGCAGCCATAAAGGGGGCCGTGGCAACGTCTGATTTGGAACAGATTAAAACACAGGTGGAACTTTCCAATACCTATCATTTACATGTCCGTCCCGGAGATAAAATCATAAAGCAATTGGGTGGTTTACATAAATTTATGTCATGGGACAAACCTATTTTGACAGATTCCGGTGGATTTCAGGTTTTTTCACTGTCTGGGCTTCGTAAAATTAAAGAAGAGGGGGTTTATTTTAATTCCCACATCGACGGTAGAAAAATATTTATGGGTCCGGAAGAGAGTATGCAGATACAATCCAATCTTGGTTCTACCATTGCCATGGCTTTCGATGAATGTGCGCCCAGCAAAGCAGATAGGAAATATGTACAGGATTCTGTGGAACGGACCACCAGATGGCTGGAAAGATGCAAGAAGGAAATGCAACGCCTGAACAGTTTGGAAGACACGGTCAATCCAAATCAGATGTTATTTGGTATTAATCAGGGTGCTATTTTTTCTGATATCAGAATAGAACATGCAAAAAGGATTTCCGAGTTTGACTTGGATGGTTATGCAGTGGGTGGACTTGCTGTGGGGGAAACACATCAGGAAATGTATCAGATTTTGGATGATGTGATTCCGTATCTTCCCGATCAAAAGCCGAAATATCTTATGGGAGTAGGTACTCCTGCCAATATTTTAGAAGCGGTGGAGCGTGGAGTGGATTTCTTTGACTGCGTATATCCCTCCCGAAATGGAAGGCATGGACATTTATATACGAATCAGGGAAAGATTAATTTATTTAATGCACAGTATGAGTTGGATGAGCGCCCCATTGAAGAAGGTTGTCAGTGCCCTGCCTGCAAACGATATTCCAGAGCATACATCCGACATTTGTTAAAGGCAAAGGAAATGCTAGGAATGCGGCTTTGCGTGCTTCACAATTTGTATTTCTACAACACCATGATGGAAGAGATCAGAGATGCTATAGAAAAGGGAGAATTTGCAGAATACAAGAAGAATAAACTATCCGGCATGCAGAATTCTTAAATTAACATAAAAAGACTTGAACTAGAATGATATTTTGTGTACAATTCTAAATTAGAATAGAAAATAGTTGATATGGACAGACATATCTTGAAATGGAGGAAAGTATGGGAATTTTAATGACAGCACCCGCACCTACAGGTGATATGGGTGGAGCGGCTTTGATGCCGATGATTTTGATTTATGCACTTTTGTTTGGCGCAATGTGGTTTTTCTTTATCAGACCACAGAACAAGGAAAAGAAAAGAGTTGCTGCAATGCTTGCATCTTTGGAAGCAGGAGATTGCGTTATGACAACCTCCGGATTTTACGGAATTGTAATTGATATTGCTGATGATACTGTTATTGTTGAGTTCGGCAACAATAAGAACTGCCGTATTCCTATGTCCAAGGCAGCAATCAGTAGTGTGGAGAAGCCTACCAACAACTAATAATCTTGTAAACGAATCAAAAAGGAAGTGTCTGGTTGACATTTCCTTTTTTGGTATAATTTTAGAGAGATAATCTTGATATATTATGGATTTTAAGGTATTATTAAGGGAAATTATTTTATAGATGGCGGTGACATATGAGATTAAATATTGTATGCATTCCCGGCGACGGAATCGGACCTGAGATTATTACCCAAGCTAAGAAAGTTTTACATAAAGTTGGCGCAGTGTATGGACACACAATGGGCTTTGAGGATATCCTTATGGGTGGCGCTTCCATCGATGTACATGGTGTGCCCCTCACGGAGGAAGCCATTGCTAAGGCAAAAGCCGCAGATGCTGTTTTAATGGGATCTATCGGCGGAGATACCACCACATCCCCATGGTATAAATTACCCCCGAATTTGCGTCCCGAGGCAGGGCTTTTGGGCATTCGCAAGGCACTGAATCTGTTTGCAAATCTCAGGCCTGCGGTTTTGTATGATGAATTGGCAGATGCTTGCCCCCTGAAAGAGGAAATAAGCAAGTCCGGTTTTGATATGATGATTATGCGCGAATTGACGGGCGGTTTGTATTTTGGCGAGAGAAAGACCATTGAGGAGAATGGCGTCAGAAAAGCAATCGACACACTGACCTATGACGAAAATGAAATTCGCAGAATTGCCATCAAAGGCTTTGAAATCGCAATGAAGCGCAATAAAAAGGTGACCAGTGTAGACAAAGCAAATGTGCTGGATTCTTCCAGACTTTGGAGGAAAGTTGTGGAAGAAGTGGCCGTGGAGTATCCTGAAGTCAAATTAGAACATATGCTTGTGGACAATTGCGCAATGCAGCTTGTGAAAGATCCTGCTCAGTTTGATGTAATTTTGACAGAGAATATGTTTGGTGATATTTTGTCCGATGAAGCAAGTATGGTGACCGGTTCTATTGGTATGTTGGCAAGTGCCAGCCTGAACGATACAAAATTTGGTTTATATGAGCCCAGTCATGGCTCTGCGCCTGACATCGCAGGTAAAGATATAGCCAATCCTATTGCGACCATTTTGAGTGCTGCAATGATGCTGAGATATAGTTTTGATTTGGACAAAGAAGCATCCGCCATTGAAGATGCCGTAAAACAGGTGTTAAAAGATGGCTATCGCACAGGTGATATTATGTCAGATGGTTGTGTGAAAGTTGGATGTACACAAATGGGAGACCTGTTAGCGGAGCGGATCCGATAGGATTTATAAAACATTGAAATCATAATGAAATGTACAAAGAAGTAATTCAAAGGAGTTTAGTGTATGAGAAGTGATTCTGTAAAATGTGGCAATGCGCAGGCACCGCATAGAAGTTTGTTTAATGCCTTGGGGTATACGGAAGAAGAACGCAGACGCCCCATGATTGGTATTGTCAGCTCGTATAATGAAATTGTACCCGGTCATATGAATTTAGATAAGATTACAGAGGCTGTGAAGCTTGGAGTTGCAATGGCCGGCGGTATGCCTGTGGTTTTCCCTGCGATTGCTGTCTGTGATGGTATTGCAATGGGACATATTGGAATGAAATATTCACTGGTTACAAGAGATTTGATTGCCGACAGTACGGAATGTATGGCACTGGCTCATGGATTTGACGGCCTGGTTTGTATTCCCAACTGTGATAAAAACGTTCCCGGTTTATTGATGGCTGCAGCAAGAGTGAATATCCCCACAATCTTTGTTTCCGGAGGACCTATGTTAGCCGGACGCATCGATGGACATAAGACCAGTTTGTCTTCTATGTTTGAGGCAGTTGGAAGTGTGGCCGCAGGAACGATGACTCAGGAAAAGTTGTGCGAATTTGAGCAGAAGGCCTGCCCCACCTGTGGTTCTTGCTCGGGAATGTATACTGCTAATTCCATGAATTGCCTGACAGAGGCAATTGGTATGGGATTGCAGGGAAATGGTACGGTACCTGCTGTGTATTCCGAGAGAATCCGTCTTGCCAAGCACGCCGGTATGAAGATTATGGAACTGGTAGAAAAGGACATCAAACCCCGCGATATTATGACAAAAGAAGCGTTTATGAATGCTTTGACAGTGGATATGGCATTGGGATGCTCCACCAATTCCATGTTACATTTGCCTGCTATCGCAAGAGAAGCAGGAGTGGATTTGGATTTGGATTGGGCCAATGAACTTTCTGCTGTGACACCGAATCTATGCCATCTCGCACCAGCCGGCCCTACTTATATGGAAGATTTGAATGAAGCTGGTGGTGTATACGCTGTCATGAATGAACTGACTAAGAAAAACCTCTTACATCTGGATTGTATGACGGTGAACGGTACAACCATAGGTGAAAACATAAAGAATTGCCTGAATAAGAATCCCGAAGTGATTCGTCCTGTAGAAAATCCCTATTCCGAGACAGGAGGCATCGCAATATTAAAAGGTAATTTGGCGCCTGATAGCGGCGTAGTAAAGCGTTCTGCTGTGGTTCCTGAAATGTTGGTGCATGAAGGCCCTGCACGTGTGTTTGATTGTGAAGAAGATGCCATTGAAGCCATTAAGGGCGGCAAGATTGTTGCAGGAGATGTTGTTGTCATCCGCTATGAAGGACCGAAGGGCGGTCCCGGAATGAGAGAAATGCTGAATCCCACCTCAGCCATTGCAGGTATGGGACTTGGTTCCAGTGTAGCGTTGATCACGGATGGCCGTTTTTCCGGTGCATCAAGAGGTGCATCTATCGGGCATGTATCTCCGGAGGCGGCAGTAGGAGGCCCCATTGCTCTTGTGGAAGAGGGCGATATGATTCGTATCGATATTCCTGCCAACAAATTGGATGTACTTGTTTCTGATGAAACACTTGCTGAAAGAAGAAAGAATTGGCAACCCAGAGAACCCAAAGTTACCACAGGATATTTGTCCAGATATCGTGAACTTGTCACCAGTGGCAACAAAGGTGCAGTGTTGGAAGTGCCTACAAAATAACCATAATACGGAGATGAAATATGTTATTGAATGGTTCTGAAATATTAGTGGAATGTTTGAAAGAGCAAGGGGTAGATACAGTATTTGGGTATCCCGGCGGTGCGATTTTAAATATCTACGATGCTTTATATAAACACAGTGATGAAATTTGTCATATTTTAACTTCACACGAACAAGGAGCTGCTCATGCGGCAGATGGTTATGCAAGGGCCACCGGTAAGGTTGGCGTTTGCCTTGCCACCAGCGGTCCCGGTGCCACAAATCTTGTGACCGGTATTGCTACGGCATATATGGATTCAGTACCCATGGTTGCCATCACTGCAAATGTGGCATTACCTATGCTTGGAAAGGATAGTTTTCAGGAAGTGGATATTGCCGGCGTCACCATGCCTATCACCAAACATGGATACATTGTCAAGAAGGTGGAAGATTTGGCGGACACCATCCGCAGTGCTTTTGTCATAGCAAAGAGCGGCAGACCAGGTCCTGTATTGGTGGACATTACCAAAGATGCCACTGCAAATATGTGTGAATATACGCCCATGAAGCCTGTGGAAGCAAATAGAAAAGCAGAGTTTTCAGAAGCAGAAATTGACCGCATTGTAGAACTTCTTGAAACATCAGAGAGGCCTTTTATTTATCTTGGCGGTGGCGCCATATCATCAGGTGCATATGAAGAAGTGGCTACATTTGCAGAATTGGTAGATGCACCGGTTTGCGATACCTTGCTTGGCAAAGGTGGCTTTGATGGAAACAGTGATAGATATACAGGTATGATAGGTATGCACGGCACCAAGGCTTCTAATCTAGGTGTAAGCAAATGTGATGCCTTGATTGCATTAGGCGCAAGGTTTTCTGACCGCGTAATCGGCAATCCCAAGCGCTTTGCAGAGGATGCAAAGATTATACATATTGATGTGGATGCTGCTGAGATCAATAAGAATATCAGAGCTGATATCGGTGTTGTTGGCGATTTGAAGATGGTCTTACAGGCAATCAATCAAAAACTATCGCAACAAAATCATCCGTTGTGGATGGACGAAATCAAAGCATTGAAGGAAAAGTATCCACTGAAATATAAGGAAGATCAATTGTCCTGCCCTTATGTGATTGAAACGATAGATAAGGTGACCAAGGGAGAAGCGATTATTACCACTGATGTTGGACAACATCAGATGTGGGCAGCGCAGTTTTATCATTATACGAAACCACGCACATTTCTTTCTTCCGGTGGATTAGGTACCATGGGATACGGATTGGGAGCCTGCATTGGTGCCAAGATGGGACAGCCGGATAAGATATGCATCAACATAGCCGGTGATGGTTGTTTCCGTATGAATATGAATGAATTGGCAACTGCCAGCAGACATCAGATTCCTATTATTCAAGTAGTAATTAATAACCATGTGCTTGGTATGGTACGTCAATGGCAAACCTTGTTCTATGACAAACGGTATTCCCAAACAGTGCTCGATACAAAAGTAGATTATTGTAAGGTAGCAGAGGCACTTGGCTGTACAGCAATCCGTGTAACCACCAAGGAAGAAGTGAAACCGGCCTTTGAAAGAGCGCTTGCTTTAAATGGACCTGTGTTAATTGAGTGTGTGATTCCAGAAGATGACAAGGTGTTTCCTATGGTTCCTGCCGGAGCTCCTATTTCTGAAGTGTTCGATGGAGATGATATCAAATAAAATCTCAAAATAATTTAATGATGTAGTTGACTAAAGCGATAAATTGTACTATTCTAATTCTATTATTTGAAATTTGGAGGTAGTAATTATGGCAAGAGTATATAATTTTTCGGCAGGACCCGCCGTATTGCCTGAAGAAGTTCTAAAAGAAGCAGCAGCAGAAATGCTTGATTATAACGGCACCGGAATGTCAGTGATGGAAATGAGTCATCGCAGCAAAGCCTATGAGACCATCATCAAAGAAGCGGAAGCTGATTTGCGTGAATTAATGAATATTCCTGACAATTATAAAGTGCTCTTTCTGCAAGGCGGCGCACATCAGCAGTTTGCTATGGTTCCCATGAATTTGATGAAAAACGGTGTTGCAGATTACATCGTTACCGGTCAGTGGGCAAAGAGAGCATTCCAAGAAGCTTCTATCTACGGAAAGGCTAATAAAGTAGCCACCTCTGAAGATGCAACTTTTTCCTATATTCCCGACTGTTCAGATTTGCCAATCAGCGAGGATGCAGATTATGTTTACATCTGTGAAAACAATACCATCTATGGCACCAAATTCAAAACGCTTCCCAACACAAAGGGTAAAGTTTTGGTTTCCGATATGTCCAGTTGTATTCTTTCAGAGCCTGTAGATGTGACCAAGTATGGAATTATCTACGCAGGCGTTCAGAAGAATATCGGACCTGCAGGTGTTGTGATCGTGATTATCCGCGAGGATTTGATTACAGAGGATGTACTTCCCGGTACTCCCACCATGCTTCGTTACAAAACCCATAGCGACAATGATTCCCTGTATAATACTCCTCCTGCATACGGAATTTATATTTGTGGTAAAGTCTTTAAATGGCTGAAGAAACAGGGCGGTTTGGAAGCGA
>CAJGCP010000035.1 GCA_904501885.1 uncultured Acetatifactor sp.
AGTACTAGGATGATTTTTCCCTGTTTATTTAAGCACCTGCTCACCTTCTCAAAAAAATAATCAGCATTCGGCATGTTGTTTACTGCCATTACCGCAAGGCACAGATCATAATTCAATTCTTCTGACAATTTATAGATATCTTGATTAATAAATTTAATATGAGGGTATTTCTTTTGTGAATATTCAACAGAGCGCTCTGAAATGTCTATTCCAACCACTTTCGTCCATCCAGAATTGTATATGATATTGGTCAAGAAGCCACATCCACTACCAATATCCAGAACCGAATCAGAAAACGGAGAAACATCCTCCATTTGTGATAAAACCCACGGGCGAATTACCTTGTTATAGGTATAATCAGATCCGCTTTCCAAATCCGCTGCTCGATCTTCAACGTTCTCATCCCAGAGGTGGGAAATCAGAGCGGTATAGTTTATTGATAAAAATGCATTTTCCATTAGACCTCCAAAAGGGTATTCAGCAACTGGGTGACATATGTATCTGCCACCTCTTGAAAAATAACTTCGTTCCCGCTGTCCTTGTTCTTATCACGGATAATAACGGCAGAATTGTTTCCCATATAGTTTAAGCAGGAGAAACTATATTTATTCACAATATTATCCTGTGCTAACTTGATCTTGGCAGCAGATAGTTTGTTCATAATTTCCTCTGCGGTATCGCCGTCTTTCTTGAGATACAGCACCAACTGATTTGTTTTTGCTTTTTGTTCTAGTGCCTCAAGAATTGGACATTTCCCATCCACTTGAACTGTCGTCCAATTCAAGTCATCGCAAATAAGCGTTAGTATTCCGGGCTTCGAATACCATTTTGCAAAGTATCTGCAAAACTTGGAACTTCCTTTTTCAAAACAATGGATTGTGTGACAAATCCTATAAATATCTATTATTAAGATAATTCCAAGCGCAACAACACATATAATTAGGCAGAAGATTACAAAGCTATTTCCAAAAAAAGAGTCAATAGTGGTGCTAGGAATCATTTGAATAAAAGTTGCAGCGGCAAGAACGGATGCTAAAATTGTTTCAATGATCTTTTTTGCTTTCATTACAATTTTCTCCCATCATTCGTAACTTTCTTAGTCAATCAGATACCATTAATTATAAAATCATTTACACAGTTTGTGAAGAATTGCCTCTTGGCTTCTCTATCAGCATTCTCTCCAAAGCATTTTTCTAATTGACTTTCACTTGTCTCCAGAAACTTAATTGTAGAATATACAAAAATCCTTTCAATGCAATTGTAATGCTCTTTCTTGCATTCCGCACTATGGTTATGGTTGCTTAATGGTTTAGAGTATACATAAAAACTCTCTTTATTATAGATTGACTTATAATCCTTTTGAGGAATTACATCATCTAATGATTTTGTTATGTAATCCACTTCCCCATTTTGCGACTTTTCCAATTCGGTTAAGCCAAATACAATTCTGAGTTTACGTATATTTTCAATCTCGTTGAATCGTGTTGAACGTTCCCCAATAAAGAAATCTCCTTCCTCCAAAGGTTCCAGTATTTTTGTGTTCTGCGTTCCTCCAGTGCTTGCTTTTTCTTGAATCTTTTTGGAAATCAAAACTACAAGTTTAGCGATCTGCGCTCGTAATTGATCCGCCGCAACATTTTTTGTTCCATAGGTAATCATGCTGCAAACCCTGCTTCGAATATCTTCGTGCGAATAGCCATTCAGTGATACATCTGTATAGTTTCTTTCAAGAAAAATCGAAAACTGAGACAGTGTTTTCCACCATGGTTTTAAAAACTTGCGGCTTTTGTAATTTGAGATTATTTTATATGTTAACTGCAATTTGTTAATGAGGCTTTCTCCAGCTTCGCTATTAAGAGTTTCAGAACATAAGTTACGTCCAGCATCTTGATTACATTCTTCATCAGGAAAGGCGCTTGTCCAACCATCATAGAAACTGTCTTCTATCAATCCTAATAGATAATACTTTATTGAATCCGGTGTACTATTTGAATAACGTGTATAAATAGTGTTAACGAGAGATATCCAGTCGCTATCCGATCGATTTTCGCCCAAAATTGACTCAATCGAAAAAATATAACTACGCGGAACTAGACCTAAAGCATATATATAATCGCTTTCCCAAACAGATTCCTTGGTCTCTTGAATATCGGAATCCCTCGGAGTTGCTTTCCTCAATGCCGTTTCTACCAATTGATGAAATTTATCAGCATTTCTGGCTAAACGCCGAATAATATATGAGTTTAACGAATCTGCCAATACGGCTGCATGGTGGTTGTAGACATACATATACAATCCATCTCTTGCATCGATATAATTTTGAAGTGCAGGAACGGCCTTGGAAGAAAAGACCAAACAATAGGATTCATCGTCCTCAAAAAATATATTTTTGAAGAGTCGCCGAGTATCAATACGACCAACATTGATTCCAGTGAAAACAGTATCACGCATAATGTAATCCAACTTATCCATATCAAATATCCTGTCGTTAATTAGATGAATAACTGCATTATATTTGTTCGATGTAGGATTGCTGAGACCTCCATTTTGTTGTGTATAGCGAATTCCCAGGATGCACCGAATAATCAATTCGAAGTCAATATAAATATCCTCTACTCCTTTGTTATCATTTCGTGTTGACGAGTCCGTCTCAAGGAGCAGATCTTCAAATTTACTAAGGATTACAAGACATGAAATCTTCTCATGTTTACTACCTATGTTCTTCAGTTTTGATTCCTGAACATACCGTATAAACTCATCCGAAAAGGAACCCTTGTGGTTCTCATTATATCGTTCGATTTCCTCTATCAACGCACAGTTTATTATTCTTGAGTTAAATTCTTTTTCTCCCAAGTGCGAAAACATACAGTGCCCAACATCATGGAGGAGCGCAGCTACAGCTGCGTTTAGTTGAAGTTGTTCATTGATTATTTTTTTATCTGTTGATTCGCCTTTACCCGGTAAAAATCCATTATGATTTAAGTGTTTAATGGCTTGCCTTGTCAGTTCTAACACACCTAGCGAATGCTCAAATCTTGTATGTCTAGCAGAGGGATAGACTTCTTGGCACGTTAACTGGCGAATATCTTTTAATCGTTGAAAACTTGCAGTATCAATTAGCTTTAACTCAAATTCCGTCAGGTTAACATATCCGTGAGCGAGGTCTCGAATCATCTTTTTGGGTTCAAAATAGTACGCATAGTTGTTTTTCATGCACGTGTCCTCCCATGAATCATATTGCTTTTGAATAGGGTCTTTATCGGATTATTTTATTGTGGTCACATCTATTCAATTGAATCACGGAGATGCAAAACAAATTTGTTGTTTTCAATTATGTTCTAAAATATGGTTGTTTTGATCTCGCCGATTTTTCTTTAGATAATTTGTGTGTTGAGATATAAATAAGTGCATTGGATTTCTCATGAACTTGTTCGAAACATTTTGCCACGACATATATTGATCGACAAATGTGACATGAGGGACACATTGTATGGTTTCCAGCATTTTAGCAACTAGCCGCTTGGGAGTTCATTGTTATATTCATTAAGGAAGATGATTTCATTTGTTGTCAGTTCTCAAAACCAGTTAAGGTATTACCTAATGAAACACCATTGGTAACAACCAACAATACTGCTATATGCCCAATCAAGCACGAACTCTACGAAACATAATATACTATCTTCTTCATTGTATATGGAATTCCCACTTGCAAAATTGGATTCATTAAGTCCCCGGCATTCTTATATCTTGGATTTTTTAGAATTATCCTTCGATTCCTACCTAATTTGTCACGTTGTTCTATCTACACTTGTTCCTCCATCTGATGTATCATAGTAGTTATGCTTGAGTAAAAATGCTCAGTAGTATTTTCACCTTAAGTAAACATACACCATCAGGAGGAAATAACGTGGAACAAGGAAATGCTAATATGCTAATTGCGCAATATTTATCATACTGCAAATACGAAAAAGGCCTGGGTGCTAAGACACAAAAGGCTTACAATACTGATCTTCTTCAATTTGCAGAGTACATCTCGGACAAAGGAGATGATCTATCAAAAGATAACCTGCAAGCATATCTTACTGAACTCCACAAAAGATATAAGATTAAGAGCGTTAAACGCAAGATTGCCAGCCTCAAAGCCTTTTTTAACTATCTGGAATATGAAGAGATATTATCGGACAATCCCCTGAATCGAATGCGTATAAAACTGCACGAGCCTTTTCTGCTACCAAGGACAATTCCGCTTGAAACTGTTGATACGATTCTGCAATGCGCCTACAAGCAGAAACAGTCATCCGCTAGCACACCATGTCAAATGCGTACCAGTTTACGTGACATTGCGGTTCTTGAGCTTCTTTTTGCGACAGGCGTACGAGTCTCGGAATTGTGCTTCTTAAGAAAGGATTCGATTAATCTATCATCAGGAGAAATTAAAATCTACGGCAAGGGTTCAAGGGAGCGACTGATACAGATTGGGAACAAAGATGTTCTTTCGGCCGTATCATCTTATTATTCGGCTAGTAGCGCAGACATAGAGAATAGTGGATGGTTTTTTGTCAACCGTTTGGGTCAACGCTTATCAGATCAGTCGGTGCGAAATATGATCAACAGGTATACCACTCTCGCAGGTATAGAGCAGCATATTACCCCTCACATGTTCCGCCATGCTTTTGCAACCTTGCTGCTCGAAGAAGATGTCGACATCCGATATATCCAGCAGTTATTGGGACATAGTTCTATTTCAACTACTCAAATCTATACGCATGTTACTTCCAAAAAACAGCGTGACATTCTTACCGCCAAACATCCTCGCAATAGAATAACTATCTGAGTCCTGCCCCTCCAGTCTGCAATCCGTAGATTGGAGGAGCTTTTCAATGCAGGATAATATCTAATTATCTAATATCGGAGGTGACTGCTGGTGTTGCTACAATTTAGCATTCTTCCAGCTTCAAAGTGTTCTAAAACGGATGTTATTGCAGCCCTTGATATATATTGCAAGACGGTAGATCCGGGTTCTTTAACAGATACGAATCAGATCAAAGACTACATATGGAATTCCAAAAATCATTGCAATGAAAAGAGAATTATGTTCTTTTACATACTTTATGACCAACATAACAATGTGACTGGTTTTGCGGAATATGCATATCTACCTCAAAATCAAGTTTTGGTTTTGGATTATTTATGCACTCAGCAGCGTAATCATATGTTATTTTATAACTTCTATCATATGGCTCTTCAAGAAATCACTGATACGCTAAAAAAGAAAGGGCAGTTTATTCGGTACATCATTACAGAGCTTTCCTTAAATCAGAGAGAGGGTAAGCTGGTTGATCAAGATAGTAACTATTTCCGACATCTACTGTCTAACGAAAACTTCAGATTGCTAAAATATCCATATTATCAGCCCCCACTTCTAAGTTTTGAAAAAGCAGAAGAATACAACATTGCTGCCAAACTACTTTCCACAAACAGCAACGATTTTGTATTAAACAAAGCCCAATACCTTTCAATTATTGAAGAATTGTATATGGCGCATTACCTAGAGTGGTTTAGAGGTGATAGTTCTTATTCAAATGTCATAGATGAGCTTCTGCTTCGAATAAGAAAAGAGATGCCTAGGAATGAAACCAGTGATGGCATTGCACTTATTCAATGCCATCTTTTTGAGGAAGGACAATGCCCCAAATTCACAGCCGAGAACGTCACAATCCCTCGTCAGCGGAAAAGAAAGTGGAATGCAATCTTCTTGGTCTTTACTTGGACATTATTATCTATCCTAACCTTCATTCTGTGCTTTATCCCAGAGTTAAATAAAGCTTTAGCTGTAATATGTTCCTTCTTAACAATCATTCCCGGCCTAATTTCATTAGTATCATTTAGGCGGGAACTCTTTGGATCCAAGTAATAGTACATTATGAGCGAATGGGTAGGATAGTATCTGAAGAGACTTATCAAAACATGAAAAATATGCTGCTTTTTCCTCGGTTAGTCCAAATCTATTAAGTAACGATGATAGGGTGTGTATCCTCTTATTCCGGTAGACCTTTAAATTGTAGAATTTAAGCATTTGTTTGATATGTCTTTCACTATAAAGCCAAAGCTTGTGTGTTTGACCATTATAATAGTAGTCCTTCGAAAAAAGAGTTTTGCCATGCTTGCCGGTTGCTAGAAATTCTGCGCTGTTTGAACGCTCAAATTCAATAATAAAGAATCCTCCTGGTGTTAATATGCGCGAAAATTCGCAAAGCGTCCTCTGTGCATCGGCATAGTTGAGTACACTGCCTACACAGATTATGCCGTCAACGGAGGCATCGGATAAGGCTATATCTTCAACTGATCCCACAATGTATTGGTCATACATATTGATGTATGATTCAATCATATCAAGATGAACCATTGTGCCCCGAGTTTTATACGCCATGCCACCAGATCCGGCGTTGAGAATTGTCATTTCCGGCGTTGCAACCTCGGAAAGCCAGCCTTCAATGATCTTTTTTTCTGACAAATATGTATGAGCGTGCCATACATCATCATCAGGCCATGGAGCTGATCTAGAATAGTTCTCAACTGCAATTCTTGAAATTTCATCCTGTGTGCTCATGCTATTACCACCCTAAGCAATGATAATTAGATATTATCCTGTATTCATTACTTTTTTCTTAAATTGCATTTCCTTAATTTGCCTGTTCCGTCGATTTATTATTTGGCAGTGCCTCCTGGATCCATCCCAGTACAATTGGGATAATCAAAACGCTTGCAACAAATTCGAGAACAGATGTAGTTGCGTCAGTTGTTGTGATATAGCCAAAGCGGTTCATAATCACAATGAGAAGCATAGCCACCGCTATGGATGAGCGAAAAGATATATCGATTATACGCCGGTTTGAGCAAGCACAAAGCCAGCGAGCTATCGCAAGTATAAAGCTACATATTAGCCTTAACGACTCTATCAAACAGAAAAGCGGAATCCAAAAAACAATAATGCAAATGTACTGAAACAAATATGCCAGCACATCCAAAACGAATGCCAGCGGCATTGGCAGGATAGATAGCCATTTCGTCCATCTACTTTTTGCTCGGAAGGCCATCACAAGCTTGACTGAAATCCTACACTCCCTTGTGCGAGGAAATGCATTCTTTCGAACCTGATCTCTGATTGTATGAAACTTAATTGACAGTTTCGAACCACACCTAATTAGCAACCTACAACAATCACTTATTAGCAAAAACGCAAGCGAGAAAATGAAAAACAAATAAGCCGAATACTCTACAACGAGCATGGCTATGTTCCCGATTGAAGCAGTGCTATCTAAATATATCGCATTAAATTTCGTCGACCGGGCAATACCCACAAAGGAAAGCATCAATCCCAAAAACGCCAACGAGTTCGTTTCAAGGGGTTCCAGCTGCGTTCTACCACCAGATGTTACCACCCTCCATGTGGTTGTAACCGTGAGAATCAGTATCAGCACATAGATAATGATCCCAGGAATCGAAAGGATCGCAATCACGATGGGAAAGTACGCGAAGTATATGTATAAAAATAGTCCTGCAAAAATTAGCTTTGAAATGAATTCGATTTTTCGTGGCAAATCAAGGCTTGTAAAGTATTTTCTTATACTCTTTCGTTTTTTACTCTGACCCTTTTTCTTTCGACTGGCTCTAGAATCTCTAACAGCGATATATATCACCAAGCACAGCAGGATGGTGGCCAAAAAGCCTGTTACATTCATCAGAGAACCTCACATTATTATCTTATAAAATACCTATTATACAAAGGCTTTGTGGTAATAGTATATCACTTTGTGGATGAATTGCAACTCTTTTTCGGCAAATTTCGACAGTTTTGTTTTTCACTTTGCGCTTTTATTCGAAAACAACGAAAATTCTGAAAAGAATCATTCTTGTATCAATCGCAGTGCAAGTAAAAACGTCATATCGCCAGACTTGATTGTTTCTTAGCAAGGAACAAAAATATAGCCGCCAGCACTACAATTCAACTACCGGTGGCCTCCTTGCATAATAGAGAAACCAGGGCGGATCGCTCCGCCCTGGTCAATTTGTTTATTAACTTAGGTTTCCATCTTTATCACATGTGAGGGTGATGGTATATTGAGGTTTCGAGACGGTAATACCCAAAAGCTTTCTACCCATGGTCAGCTGTGTAGTGGCTGTATTGCCACTTCGGGTTGTAGTATTTGAAATTTCATACCACTTGCTGTCATAGATTGTCACGGTACAGCTGGCGCTAGTGCAGCTAGAAGTTGTGCCGTCATAAGTAAATGTACAATGCAGCTGTGCCACCCACTCAAGATTGTCGCTACTATCAAAATATTCATATTGTCTGTAGGCCACACGCGTATTTGTTGCCCTAGGCGAAACATCCTTGATGCTAATTTTCAGATAACTACCATCATCAAAATGGACAACATTATCGTCTGAAGTTGTTGCCAAAGCATTAACAGGGGCCAAGCCAATCAGTAATACCATAATAATTACCAAAGATAGAATTCGAAATCGCATATTCTAGCTCCTTTTCTGCGTTATTTAACAACTATAATCGTGTCATTAATATGGCCATCGGTTGTCTGGTTTGCGTCAATAATTCCCCATACAGCCACAGTTAACCAAATCGCCACGATCAACGCCATAGTGCCCACAACAATTACGATCACTTTCCGTTTAATTCGCATTTTCCGCAGCAACTCGGGAGCATCTTGATCCTCAATATAGCTGAGCGCAATTGTCTGGGGCTCACCGAAATGCAACTTTACCTCATCAAAATCTGCATTCGGATTTTGCTCCAGAAACAGGCCCACACTTTCTTGAATCTGCTGCATAATTGTCTTCTTCATCTTGTACGAGCAAGGAAGGTCCTTGCGAATGCTGCGATAATACCGCTTCAATGAGGTGTCAAGATTGCCCATGGGTTCCACCTTCTTCTCTAATGATTTGGAATATGCCTTGTGTCACATCCTCGTACTCTTGGATCAGTTCCCTTAACCGTTCCTCACCGGCAGGCTCCAGATGATAGTAGATTCTGCTCATTCGCTTGCCTACCTGGACCTTTCGGTCGGAAATAAGGCCTTGATCCAAAAGTCGATACAGCACCGGGTAAAGCGAGCCTTCCTGGGTTGTGAGTTTTCCACCGCTGGAATTTGCGGTTTCCTGCACCAGCTGATAGCCGTACATATCCTCTCGTTTTAGCAATGCTAAAATCACCAGAGACATAACACCTCTGCGAAAACTTTGCTGAGAACTATCTGCAGCCACAACCTCACCCCGCTCTACACGATCTTATTATTTTTTATATCACAAAAGCTGTTATAATTCAATGCCTATGAAATAAAGGTATTGTTGACAAAATACCCAGACCGTGGCATAATTGTGTTGTAAGTTTCGACAAAAATCGACAAATTACCTTATGTTTACGTACAGGAGGACGCTTATGCCTAATCAGAGAAAACCAGTTCAGTTTGACCATTTTCGCCCATACTATCTAACCACGGACGAAAATGGTATTTCTCACGAGCATGTCTATAATCTCAGCGCATTGCTACAGCATGTTATGTCCTGCCCCTTTAGCGAGACTAAGAAAAGAATCCTTGGCGATACGCATATGTTCCATACATGCAGATACGACGAAGATTTGCGTGTGTGGGAGTTGCAAATTCTGCACCTTAGAGAAAAAATACTCCCCGGCATTGCCGATGATAGCGGCGCATATGAACTGATCCAATTGGCAGATAATCAATATCCGGCAGAGTCTACCACAATTCTGTATGATGAGACTCGCTGCACATTGTACCTACAAAGAAATATATATGGAACATCTATTAAGGCACTGGAGGAATTCTTGCAGCTGCTTTCTCCAGAGGGAACGCTTATGCTGCTTAAACCCATTTTGAGCGGCGCTCGAATTGGCAGAATCACGACAAGTAATTTGTATCGTAAACTGGTATTAGTTGCTGATAGCGAACAACTGAATAACGAGCAAACCACGCAGCACCTCGCTCAAATCATCAATGGCTCCAGAAGATATCAAGGGCGTTTTATCAGGTTCGAACTCGGATTTAGGCACCAAAAGCACGGACGGCTGAATGCGCGTGAAGTCAGCGATTTGATTCATGAAGCATATAGCTTCCCCGGTACCCACGATCTCCGTGTTCATGTAGCGGAGAACGAAGACACTCCCTTTGAAACGATCAATCTGATGGATGATCGTGCAAGCTATAAACTTACGGTTGAGTATTCTCGCAACAACCCCATTACCCATGAACGGCTTTACCGTATGTGTTTGGGCAAATACATGGAAGAACAGGGCCTTCGCTAAAACTATTTCCAGGGGGTGTTCACTTTGAAAGCAAAACTGCATGTCGGAGCGGTCGTTTTGTTGCCTGTCATCCTGGGAATTTTGTCTGGACTTGTAGTATCAAGGACCAAGATTACATCAATAGAATTTCCCCGGCTAGAGTTTCTTCTCAACACTATTATTTCCTGCTCGGCTACTATTTCGGGTTTTATTTTGGCTTCCGTGACCATTTTGGTTGGTGCAACGTCAAGTGAGATTATGAAGAAAATCAGAAAGAAAGGTGCCCTGCCGGAGCTGCGTTGGCGATATACAGAAGCCCTTATTTTGGGTCTTGTAGTGATTTTCTTTTTCACATTTTTGGGCGCGATTGTAGACGATACGGACTGTGTAGGGAAAATATATCTTTCTCTTAGTACAGGTCTTTTGGTTGCCTACGTTTGTAGTGTTATTTCCACATGTTATTATCTTCTTTCCATAATCGGGCTCATCAACGATGAGGGGCCAACCATTGATAATGCACCATCCGTTCCTGGAGGTAAATTTAGGTGAGGTTGGAAGCGTTCTTAATAGGAATAAGCAAATGAAAGAAGTGACGCACGAATGACATTTTCAGATTGGATATCAGGAATTTCTTTGGTGATTGCGTTTGCGGCACTGCTTTATTCAATTATAAGCAACACAAAGAAATATGAGCTTACATATCAGTATTATCAGGACGTAGTTGCGTGGCACAGTGAGGTTATCAAAGTAATTACACAGTTAAAAGTTGCAAATCAAGCAAGTGAGAAAAAGGCACATCTGGCTGAACTATCTGCATTAATTGAAACCGGCAGATTCTATTTCCCAAACATTGACCGGCATGACAGTTTCGGTGCTAACAAGCCCTTGGCATACAGGGGTTATAGGAATGTGGTTTTAGATTTTCTGGTATATGAATATCAGTTATTCGATCGCGAGGACAGCAACAAGTATATGAAACACGCTGAAAGTTTGCAACGCTTGTTTACTTCTTATGTCTTCCAACATCTTGACCCCAAAAAACACCAAAAGAAGGTCAAGCACAATACCAGCATTCAAATGAAGAACGAAATTACGATTAACGAATATATAAAACAGGCTCCGGAATCAATCTATGCTTTGTATCCCATTGATAGCAACAGGTCAAACTGGGAAGCAACACCCACTCAAAGGGTCCCCTAAAGGAATCTGTTATTATTTGCTTGCTTCAAAACCTCCATCTCTAATTACTACCTCGATCCGGTTGTTAATTCTCGATACGGGTAGCCCCGGCATCAACCTTACGAAAAAAGCCTTGTCTGTATTAGCCTTCCAAAACAAAAACAATCCGAACCCTTCTCCTACTGAGCCAGGGTTCGGATTATTTTTTTGCGCTGATGCCAGAACTTATATCTGCTTAGTTACCAATAACTCCTATAGACAGCAATTCCAAGATTTTTTCCCATTTTTATACTACGAAAAACGATTGACGCCTATTTTTTGCTGCTATTTAATGCGCCATAGGAATACGCATATTTACTGCGCTATCCGTTTCCATTCTAAGGTATCCTTGTTCACGGAGTACAGAATCTCATCGACGTAGTCCATCATATACAGAGCGTGTCGGCGGTGATGTAACATGCATAACTGGGGCATGCTACCGTAGCTTTAGTGTTGCCGTCGTGGTTCAGACAAAAAAGTATGACCATTGTTTTGGGAGGGGCCAACCTATTCTATAATACTCCAATTTCCGTCTTTCATCTGAAGAACCACATCGGCCTGCTCGGCAACGGCGGGGTCGTGGGTGACGATGATGACGATGCAGCCGTCCTCATGGGCCATGCTGCGGAGGATCTGCACGATATTGCGGGTGTTCGTAGAGTCCAGATTGCCAGTGGGTTCGTCGGCAAGAATGATCTTGCAGCCCTGGGCCAGGGTGCGGGCGATGGCTACACGCTGCTGCTCACCGCCGGAGAGGTGGCTGGGCAGGCGCTTATCGTAGGTAGCAGGCAGTTCCACACGCTCCCGGACTTCCCGGGCCAGTGCCACAGCTTCCTTTCTTGGTGTCTTCTTGAGGCTGAGAGGATACTGGATGTTCTCCTGTACCGTCAGCAGCGGGAAGAGATTGTAGTTCTGATAGATGACGGAAACAGCATCCCGGCGCATTTGATTTCTGTCCCAATCTTTGGTGGACTTGCCGTCAATGATAATCTCACCTTCGGTTGGCAGGTCCAGACCGGCCATCAAAGATAGCAGCGTAGTCTTGCCGGAGCCGGACTTGCCGATGATGGCATAGCACTTGCCCGGTTCAAATTCATAAGACACCCCATCCACCGCCTTGACGGTCTGGAATTTGCCTTTATAGCTGTAAGATACATTTTTGAGGGAGATACCCATATCATTCATCCTCCTTTATGGTGGTGAGTAGGTTTTTGTGTAGGAATATTTGCAGTGCCACGGTCAGACCCACAAAATAGATTACTGCCAAGATGCCCAACCTGTCCGCAGGCTGCCATGCATTGTAAGAGCCACCCAATGCGATGCCCAAAGCCACGCACAGCATCTGCTCCGATACGAAGCAACCATAAATGGATCTGTTGGGTGTGCCCATGGTGCGCATCAGAGCAATTTCTTTTTTACGGTTGCGAACCATAAGAAAACCGATCAAAAATCCAGCGGCAGCAGACAGGCACAGCACAATTACGGTACAAATGCGGTTTGTGGAAATACTGTTTTGCAGGGTAACGGACGAGCGCTGGAGCAGATCATCGTTGATGTCAAGGGCATACAAGTAATACTCATAGCCGTATTCACCCCATGGTGTTTTTTCGCCCAAGGGGTTTGGCTCAGCAAACCAGCGTCTTGATACGGTACGCAGTTCTTCCAGATCGTCATTATTACGTAGCGTAGCCCGGATCGCCTGTACCGACATAAACTCCCCTAATTCTGCATAGACCTGTTCGCCTATTGCATAGGGACAGTAGATAGATTTTCCGTCACCGCCCATATAGGTACCCACAACTTTCAGCTTGCAGGAGTATTCGGTCATAGGATGATTTTTCCAACATTCAAAATCCAGTTCCACATAAGACTCGCCCGTTTCTTCGTCGGTGAAAACCATCATGGAGTTTGGAACCAAGCACACAGGATCGTTACTGGAAAAGATATTCTCGCCGTATCCTTCGTTCCACAAGATGTATGTGCCGTTTTCCGGCCAAAGCTCATTGGACAGGGCAGTTGATGTGATACCAACCAACGTATAATTAGAGTTGATACCCGCAACAGCGTGTTTACACACTCTCTGTAAATCGGAAACATACTTTGCAAGTCCCTCCTTCTGCATAAACACATCTGCGATTATTGCCGGAATATCCAGATTAGAAGAAGTGGTGGCAGATAGATTTGTTACTGAAAACTGCACCGGAATCGTGTGGTAAGTATCGTTGTATTTCTCCAGCTCGGCATCATTGGCCTTTTGCAGTCCGCACAGCACAACGGATAGAATTGCTGCAAAAAACAGCACACCCAGCGCTGGTGCGGGCGTTCTCCGGAGCCTTCTTAGCGTATGCAGGATCATAAACTATCACATCCTTTTCGCAATCCCCTTGTCTCTTGTCATAGGCAGTGCAAGCAGCACCGTCAAAATAAGTGCCAATGCAAGCTGTCCCAGAGCAACCATAATCAAAGTGACAATATCCACTTCCAGAGTGACCGCAGTACCCACACTCTCCGCAAGAGCGTTAATTACCCGCTGCCACAGCAGCATACCTGCCATAGTGCCGATCACAGCGCCCGGAACAAGGATTCCGGCGCTGGTCATTACTACCTGTGCAACCTTGTATCTACGGTGTGTTCCCATTGCGTTCATCGTGGACAGCACTTTTCTTTGGCTACCGGGGAACAGGAACAAGAAAAGTACAAGGATGATGCCGTATACAATAACACCGACTTGCATAGCTCGCTGTGCCACTTCCCGGTAGTTTTCCAAGCTATCAGAAATCGTGGTGTATTCTTGATCGTAATACACATACAGATCTTCATATCCGGCTTCGTTCACAAGAGTACGGAACTCCTCAATCATACCATTCTTTAGGATCAGCGTCTGGAAAAAGGCTTGATTGCCATAATCCATATCCGAAGAAACGGAAGCATGGGGAACAAAAATTGTATTAGGGGTAAAAGAGTACAGATTTTCGGAAACGTCACCCCAAGCATTATCCTGCCGATAAAGGCCAATGATTACATAGCTTTCGGCCTCTCCTTCAAATTCTGTATGCTGCGTATAGGCATAAGCAGAGGGGTTGACAACGCCTTCGCTTTCAGAGATAAAGCCCTGGTAAGGTGAGTTCCAGTCATAATTATAGAAGTGGGGCGAGATCGTGTCGCCAACACTCAATCCATTGGCCGCAGCAATGGTCTCAGAAATGATACATACTTTAGCACCGCTGGTCAGTTCTTCCTGTGTGAAGTCACGGCCAGCTACAATCCGTGCTGTTTCTCTAGCGAAGTCAGCCACATAACCCAGCTTGTCAACGCCGATCACCGGGAACGCATGGAAGTTGACCTCCATCAAATCCAGTTGGCTCGTCCAAAGCTGACCACTTTCAGATTGCAGGAAGTCCTCGACAGACCCCTCCAAATGTGCAATGGTAGGAATCGAATATAGCTTGCTATACACCTCCTGTGTAACTTGAACCGCATTGCCGCTTTCATCGGTGATCCAATGCTCCCAATTTATGCTGGGATAGCCGCCGCTTCCGTCGGAGTATTCGATTCGCTCATAAGCACCTAATAATGTTTCATCACGGGCAGTAAGAAAAACAGCATCTTGATTTTTCATTTGCCATTTCCAAACATCCACCGTACAATCACCATAGGTGTACGTCGCAAAATACCTTGCGTGCGGATTTAGCTGTGTAAGGCTTTCCACCTCTTCTTCGGTATAGTAATAAAAGCTATCGGCATCCAGTTCCTCCAAATTGATGTTTGTTCCTAATTTACTACTCAAAGATCTAGAGATATGTCCACGAAGTGTCCAATCGCCATCCAGATAGTCAGAGCCGTAAACAAGATACCGCTCACCGGGCTCAAGCTGCAAGGCATCCAAGCTCTCCACATCCGGCAGTACAAGGGTTAGGTAAATCGTGCGGCCCGTAGGATCGGCATATCCTTCTTCCAGAGAAATCACACCTTTTACAATTCCAATCAGCTCCACAGATACTTCCGTTGTGATACTCATTTCTGTACCATCTTCCAGGACACCCTTGAAAATTGTACCGACAGGTTCTCCAATCTCAAGCAGTTCCATTTCCAGCATGGCGCAAGAATAGGTCGGTTGTGCCTCTAAACTGTGGGGCGCAGTTGCTTCCTGTTCTCCTTCAAAAGGATAGAAATAACGATGATGGGTGAGATTATCGGGATTGATTTCAGAAATGTAGGCCGAAGCAAGTCCCGGTGTTGCAAGACCTTCCACAAGATCCGTTCTTGTCTGAATGGTATTGCTGATCCATTCTGCAATCTCCTCTGGCAAAGTCTGACTCCAACTCAAGTATGGTATTTTATTGCCCTCAAAGTCAGTAAAATAGCTTTCGGAGTAATTGTACTTTGTTGTTGGCAGTGCAATGGTAGTAAAGTGATATTCCAAGGTCGCCTCTGTTTTGTTAGCCGCAATGGACTGCCCAAGGCAGATGCCCAGAATGGATATCGCCAGTGAAACCACAATAATGCCGGATATAAATTTAAGTGGCTGCCTTAACATCTGCCGAATCGTTTTCATCATATATCCTCCCATTCTGATTTGGCTCAAATAAATACAAATATCGGTTAGATATGAAATCTAACCGTAGTCGTGCACTATGTATCCAGCCCACAAAATTGTGGGCTGGATTCGATTGAATATATACTTCTCAGCTTGTTATTTCACGTATTAATTGCCGTAATAGTCATTTCCGCACTCGCATTCGTAATGGTAAACATTCAACCCACGGTCAGGGTCGAATCCAACTAGGGTTTGGGTGTGGTTGTGAGCCTCATAGTAATACCTACCAGTAGTCTCATAGTAGGAGTGAGCGCAGCTTGCGCACTCGTACAGGGTTGCTTCGTCAACACGATGGACACCCCCGCAGTCCACGAAAACGGCGGACATCGTGGCTCTGTAAACATGCTCACCGCCGGGGCAAGTGGATACAGCGAGCACAGCCACACCACCATCAGAGCAGCATGTGCCAGTATGTTCGTGTTCGTTGAATTCAGCCGCAAATGCTGCCACAGACAGAGTGGATAACACCATAACCATCACAAGGAATGCGGACAGAGTCTTTACAATGGACTTCTTCATAATAAACCTCCAATATATTAGTTTTGGATTGGAACGTCCAAGAAGCTTCTTGTGATTTAAAGTTTACCAAAACAAATCAACAATTTCCATTAATCATTCACACAAACCGAATTATATTGCACGAAACAGGAAAAAGCTGTGCATACGTTCATTTGATGCACAGCTTTTGAGCTATTTAGTTATATGATGCAGGCTAGTCGTTCGAAAACAGCGCCAGTAATTTCCGAGTAATTTCTATTTGTTGAGGGGATAGCACATCCCCAGCGCTGGTTGGTGTGGCAAATTCTTCAAAAAGCAAGTCCAGGAATTCCTTCTGCTCGTTGGATAATCCTTTTGCAGAATAGCTCTCCTCACAATTCAAATCAACGAAGTATGTAATGGGGACATATAAAACCTCAGATATACTGATCAGCACTTCTGTAGGCGGCGTTTGTGTATTCGTTTCATATCCGCTTATTGCAGGAACGCTTTTGTTAATTCGCTTTGCCAGCATTGCCTGCGTCAGGCCGCGTTTTATTCGCATTTCTTTCAGCCTTGACCCTAAATCGTACATAGCACAACGCTCCCACAGTTTTTCTATATATAAATTATGATAGCATACATATATTCAGCATTATTGAAATGGTTGACAGAATGTGTATAATTATACTGAACTTACGGGACAAAGCACTTGCATCAAGGAGGTTTCTGTGTATGATTAAAGCCAACAATGATTCAATATGCTCTGCTGTGCCTTGCCAAGCAGTGATTGGAGGCTATATGATCCGAGTTTTATTGTGCGACGACAACGCGCCTTTTCTAGAATCGCTTCGCGGTGAAATTAGAAGGATTTTAAAGGTCCATAAAATTGAAGGCGTTATTCACATGTATTCTTGTGTTGAAGAAATTCCAGAACATTTGCTATCGGATTGCGATATCTACTTCCTGGATATCGACTTTGAGAAAAAGCAATACACGGGGATTGATCTGGCTAAACAAATACGCACGAATAATCCGAATGCGATTATCGTCTTTGCTACAAATTTCATTGAATACGCCCCAGAAGGTTATGAAGTACAAGCGTTCCGCTATTTGCTGAAGCGTGACATTCATGCAAAATTGGAGCAATGCCTGCTTCAAACAATTTCCAAATTGCGAACTGAACATGAGAGCATACAGATCAATATTGCCGGCGAGATATTAACCATTCCTTTGGTAGAAATTCTTTACATTGAATCACAGGCACATCTCGCTTTAATCCATGTTTTGAAAAAAGGAACTCAAACGACTAAAACTTATCGTTTCTACTCGTCTCTCTCCAACCTAGAGCAGGAATTGTCAACACAAGGTTTTCTGCGGATTCAGAAAAGCTATTTAGTAAATATGCGTCGAATCAGGAAATACCAATGTAATGAGGCACAATTAGACAACGGACAAGTTTTGCGAGTAAGTGAGAAAAACTACGCAGAGAATAAAAAGCGGTATCTTCTGTGGAAAGGGAGACGGTAAATGGAATATGTTTTAAGTGCCTTCTGGGCAGCATTGGAGTTAATTGCACTTCATTTCTTTTGGAATGCGTTCCTTGAAATCAATCGATCCATGAAAATTTACTGCATCACTTTCTCTGTGGCATGGGTTTTATCGCTGTTATTTTTAAATATCGGCATACCTGATATATACGAACAAGCACTATCATTCACAATGTTTATTGCTCTTGCGCTCATTTGCTATCGGGGATCCTTTGTCCGCAAGATATTATTTGTCGTATTGTTTTTTGCTTTAGTTGCAATCGTTGATACCACAATCGTATATGGCATCAGCGCGGTTTTGGGTATTAGTTTGGCAGAATTAGTCTGGAGAAAGGTTACTTATGCTGTCGCAGTTTCAGTCGGAAAGCTGATAATTATTTTTCTCGCTTGG
Source organism: uncultured Acetatifactor sp. (assembly GCA_904501885.1). Classification (GTDB taxonomy): domain Bacteria; phylum Bacillota; class Clostridia; order Lachnospirales; family Lachnospiraceae; genus Acetatifactor. The sequence goes on from CAJGCP010000035.1 coordinate 18,555, forward strand.
ATTCTATGCCGTTTTCGTAAGGTGCGCGCCCATGAGCCAATTCGTCAAAAGTTATTGTTGCTAATAGTATTGTTTCCTACTGTCTCATTGGGTATGTTAGCCGTTGTATTTCATAGCAATCGCGAAATGGGAGATTTATCAATTGGCTCAGTATGCTTCAGTATTATGCTTGCCTTTGCTAACATTGCAACAATTTATCTATTTGACTTGATGGAGAAAAATGCATCTGAAACCAAAAAGCTCGCCTTGTTAAACCAGCAAATGGACATCCAAACTAACAGTATTTTATCATTAGAAAAAAACTATCGAGCACAGCGAAAAGCAACTCACGAGCATCGTAATCAAATCCAAACAATCCACGATCTGCTACTTTCTGGTAAATATGATGCCGCCAAATCATATGTGCAACAGCTCCAGGGGATGCAAACAACACGGATTTTTACCATTAATTCACATCACCCGATTATTGATGCGATTATGAATCAAAAATACCAACTAGCGCAGGAATGGGATATTGATGTGTGTGTAACGGTCAATGATTTGTCTGGTGTTTCTGTTCCCACAGATTCCTTGGTTGTTCTATTATCTAACCTTTTAGACAATGCAATTGAAGCCTGCATGCATCTTCCGCAAAATCGAATTATCCAGTGTAGTATTCTGTATACGGATTCGCTTTACATTTCTGTTCGGAACACTTCTTTCCCTGTAGAAATAAAAGATAACTTTATCCCAACCACCAAAGAACCTAAAGAAGATCATGGGTATGGGCTTCCTCACATCGACTTTATTCTCAACCAACTCCATGCTGAGTATGTTCTCTCATACGAGGATGGCTGGTTTGAATTTGCAACAGAAATACCTCGCAATTCAGCTTGACCATAAAAAGGATTACGCAATTTGTGCGTAATCCTTTTTCCTGTTTCATGCTAATTTTTTTCCATTTCATGGTGAAAAAGTAGAAAAGGGGACTAACCTATGCTATCCTTACTGCAATTGGAGGATGACAAATGCAGAGGTTAGTTGACAGAATTACCAGTTACTGTGTAAATGAAAATCTCATCAAGCCAGAAGAAATACCGTGGTTTAGATATGGCCTGGAGAGGAAACTGTCGACGATTTTCGTTGGCATCCCGTTTTTGATTATTGCATTCACAATTTCAAATTCACTCTGTGCAATTTCTTTCTTTACTACATATTTCTTTATTCGAAAATATATCGGTGGCTATCACGCAAAAACCATATGGGGGTGCCTTACTTTTTCATTACTGTTGGAATTAGTTTTCCTTGGTATGCTGTCGCATCTATTGACTATTCCTGTTCTTTTAGGCGTACTCGGAATAAGCTTTTTCGTTATATTCATGCTAGCACCCTATAACCATCCCAACATGCATCTATCAACCGAAGAAATAAGGGGTTGTCGCCAGCGGGGTCTCCTGCGGACTTGCTTAGTCATGCTGGTCGGAATTATTGCATGCCTTGTTAAAATTAAAGAAGTTGCCAACGGATGTACCATCGGTATTGCAATGGCTGCTACATTGCTCTGCCTAGGATATATATATGATTGGAGGAAAGCGCACCATGAAAAACAGCAAGATCAAGGACATGGCAAAAGTGCTCATTTCTAAAATGACATCGGACATTCCGTATGAATGGCCGCCCTCTTGCCTTGTTTTCACGTATCAACCCATGCGTCCGGAACAACAGAATATTCAGTGTGACAATGTGGATGCATCCAAAGCCAAAGAAGATCAGTAACTCAATAATAACCACGCTCCAGATATCTACCATAAGAACAAGCTACAAGTCAGCTAAAATCCCGCACAATAATGGTCAGAGCCAGACACATGGATGCAGAGTGATTATTGGAGGGAAGTAATGTGCAGAACATCAACAAAGGGCAGCTATGGATCCGTTGCCCAATATGCAATGGGAAAACTCGAACCAAAGTGTACCAAGATACAACGCTGGTCAATTTCCCATTGTACTGTCCAAAATGTAAGCAAGAAATTCGTGTGAATGTGACACAGTTGAAAATGATTGTCTGCAAAGAGCCCGATGCGTAATGCACAGAGCCTGCATCTCTTACTCAGAGTAAAGGGAGGCAGGCTCTTTTCTTATTCAATAGATTGGGCGGTTTTGCTGCGCAACACCTCTAGAATTGCCTGTACTGCAGGGATGATTGCAGCAGCCTCCTGCTCATTGCAATCCTCAATCAGAATTCTAAGCTGCCGCAAGGATGGTGAATCCCGAAGGATCTCAGGGGTGAATATCTCCCGCGCGTCTACTTTTAATGTGCGAATCAAAGGATACAACACTTCCATTTTAGGGTTGCCTTTATAGTTCTCGATGTTAAGAATTGTACGAGAATCGACATCAATCAACTCAGCAATCTCATACTGTGTTAGCTTCAATCTTGTGCGAGCCTGTTTTACCGTGTCACCCAAAGGACGAGAATAGTCACTCATTAGAATTCACCTCATGGTTATTCTACAATACACTTTCGTCCAATTGAATTCCTTGCAATTCACTACTATATGTATTTTGTTACATATTATAGAGGTGTGATATAATGCCTTTTCTTGATTTTTCGTACAATAATGTGAATTTCAGCGCTTAATTAGCGCAAGTCACACTCTGGTATGTGAAGCGCAATTCACTAGAATGCAACATAGTCCAACAGCACCTGCTCGTATTGCTCGAGCGGGTGCTGTTTGTTGTTATTATGGCCATTGCAACATATTCTTACCCTTCGGTGCTTTTTGCGCACATGCAAAGCGCAGATGTTGGTGTTGCTATATAGCAAAATATCCGTGATCTCCGAAAGTCGCCTTACAAATTTCAAACTAAAGGAGATTACATCAATGACTACTGATTTGATTTTGAAGTCACTGCTGCATACTACATGCACATACTTTACCTTTCGCTTTCCTGTTCATAGTTGGGGGTGTTTGTTTTGAACACCAGGCAAATATCCAATGATCTTACTTATGTTTCCTGGCAATGTAGCGCAATGCGAAAAATGGCCAATAAAACGCAAAATGAGATATCGGAGATCACCGGCATGGGAATCAATACAATTTACCGGATTGAAACCGGTCAGCGAATCCCGGACTTGGATCAGCTTTTTCGCTACTGCTATGCACTTAATATCCCAATGGCAGAGCTTTTACCCCCCAGCATGCAGAGCAACCGTTCTACAAATCCGCTCCCATTCTTCAATTTAGCATATTGTCAGCTGACAGAAACCAACAAAGAGCTTGCCCTGCACATAATAAACGCCTTAATTAATGTCCTGCTTTCCCAACAAAAGAGCAATCCTTAGAATTCACCCATGTGGGTGGGTTGACAAGTGCAATCCACCCGTTTGGGCGATGCATTATTCTGTTGAACGCTGTATAATGTCGTTAGTGATTCGGAGCTTTCCGAATTACTACGCATCTTCAAAACTGAATGATCAGCCAAATCAGGATACAATCCGCCCAGGGGAAGTGCCGCGATGAAATGAGCGCACCAATGGAGAATGTACGCCGCTGAGATCCAGGGGCAGGAACGGGATTTGGGCAGACTGGCACAAAACAAATTACCGTGCCCAAGAAATTGGGCACGGTGTTTGTAGCCTCACCTAATGACCAGTAACTGCAGTATTGATCATTAGCTGAAGCTATAAATGGAATATTGACAGGAGAAAACAATTATGATGTACAAGAAAAATGCGACAGTACTGGTCCCCAGCGAATTGATGTACGCTTTTGATCCGAACCAGGATATCGTTTTTGTCACCACCAGGGAAAATGATCTTATCGTCCTGCGTCCTGTGCACGCACAATTTAATAATCAATGTGGCATAAATTCCATAGGTTACCAAAAAGGATATTTGATGGGCATGAGCGACGGTTATCACAAAGGCTATTCCGATGCCTTAGCCTATGAAGATCTTCAGCTCTCCAGTTTGGATAACGATGATGATCTTCCCGATTGCACAGGACTATGCAAAGCTTGTCCGCATTACGATGATCTGTTTGGTATCTGCAAATTCTAATATAAATATCGCTGGAAGATTGTTCCGTCACCGGTAGTACCTTTGACGCACCCAGCATACATCAACTATAATA